>JAUVYZ010000147.1 GCA_030602845.1 Phycisphaerae bacterium
GCAATCCTGTAGATATAGGCACCTGCTTTTGGGCCGTTGAGCTTCTCGATATGCCGCCACATCCCCAACAGCGAATACTGCATCGCCTCGGTAAAAAGCTCCCGGTCGCCCGTCAGCTTCCAGAGAACCGATGCCAAAAAGTCGATATAGTCAGCTTTTACCTGTCTAAAGAGTTCAGCTCGCTTTGAATACTTCATCTATTAGGCCCCGAGCTTCCGTAAAACCTGAAAATGTTCAGTTTCCACATAATAATAACAGCCGAAAGTGCATTCTGTGTAAAACTTTTTTTTGAAAAGATAAAACCGCGCACACTTTTCCTGGAATTCCATCGAAATGCTTTTTCAACAGTTTATCTGCGGCTATTTACCGGCTAATTCCGCACCGGCTGCCTTCGGATTTTCAGCATAATGAAAAATCCAAAAGCGCCCGAGAACAAATAACCCAGAGGCACAAACTTCAAGATGACACCAGGACCAAAAGATTGTGCCACGGGCAGCAAGGCCAGAAAAAAAATATTGGCCAATGCCCACGTTCCCCCTGCCATAAAGCCCATTCGCCGTCCGAGGGTCGGCCCGGTAGCGGCTCTGGCCAGGGTTATCATCAATACGTAAGCTGAGATTGCGCAAAAGCCAGCACCGAACAGTATCCATATAGCCATTCTGTTATATATCAATATCAGGTATGCCACTAAGAAAGGAATCGCAAGAAAAAGTGCGACAATTGAACACGGCAGTGCCCCTTTCTTGCGAGCGATGCCCCCACATACAAGTGAGCCTGCCGCCCCTCCCAAACCAAACATCGTTACCGAGAACCCCCCGAAAGTAAGCCCAAAACCAAGCTCATTGAGTACCGTCGGCAGCAGTGATGCAAGAACGAGCGTAGAAATAGCTGCGGGCATAGCCATAGCTATTATAAGCCAGAAAGACAACCGGTTCTCAGCCGTTCCCGACACATTTTCGCTGCGCACTTTCGGCTCAACCGCCATACGGATTCTCAAGAATATGACCATCAAAATACCGACAGCGGGACAAAGAATTAGAGGATACAAACCCTGCAGGCCAAATCGGGACACAAGAATAGTCGAGACCGCTCCGCCACTCGCGTATCCCAGAAAGCCGCCGGCCATAAAGACGCCTGTGCTGACCGGCGGCGGAATCCGCTTAAGCCGGTGAACAGCCCGCAGCGCTTCCGGATGCACTATCGCTATTCCACAGCCGCTGACCGTAGCTAAGGAAAGCATTGCGGCAAAGGCACCGCCTGACCTCGGCAGCACACCCAGCAGACATATACTCGCCGCCAAAATCAACCCAAGATGCAAAAACAACGGACCGCGCTTCGCAGCACGCATATGGCCGGTCAGTGCCTGAATACCATTGCTCGTCATATGCAGCACAACCAAAAGAATACCGCCGAGAGACAGGCTTAATGCAAATTCGGCCCTGATTGCCGGCAAAATGGCGGGCAGCATACCGGCGAACATATCAATCAGGAAATGCACCCCCGCAAGCACCAGCAACTGCATCCATCGAAATGTGGCAACTCTTTTATTCAAGTGTCAACCAACCTGCATCTGCTTAGGCTGACCGATTTTGTGAAAATTGGTCAATCCAAGCTATTAGCGATTTTTCTGCTTTGATAACGCAGCCTTCAAGAGCTCCTGAGCTTTGGTATACTCAGGATTGATTTGCAGGGCCTGGCGATATTCCTTTATCGCCTCGGTGATTTTGCCTTGCCGCTCCAAAAGAATACCGACATTGCACTGCATTTCCACATCGTCCGGCCGCTTTTTTAACACAATCCGAAACTCCTCTATGGCTTCATCGATTTTGTCAACATTAGCCAGTGCCAAGCCCGATCGGCCGTGGGTAATTACGTTGCCAGGCTCAAGTTGAAGTGCCTTTTTATAATACTCAATAGCTTCGTCACTCTTGTCTTTTTTAGCCAACTCAAATCCCAGATTGCTCAGTGCATCTACATCATCCGGCTTAAACCTCAGCGCATCACGATATTCGGCAATGGCCTCATCGGTTTTTCCCTGCCTGGCCAACACTACCGCCAGATTATAGTGTGCTTCCGAAAAGTTTGGCTTGAGGTTTAATGCCTTTTTGTAATGCTCAATTGCTTCATCGGTTTGGCCAATCCTACTAAGCGCATTGCCCAGATTATTATGAACCTCAGCAGAATCCGGTTCTAATTCCAGTGATTTATTAAAATACGCGACGGCTTCAGCCGGCCTGCCCGAATCTTTCAATGCCGTTGCAAGATTGCTGTATGGCCGGGCCTTCCGCGGCGATTTAGCTACACAGTCCTGCCATAACGTGACAGCATCGCCGTAAATTTTATTTCGTTCGTATGTCCAGATGCACAAAAAAAGTACCGCTACACAAAGTCCTGTGACCCTAACCCAATCTTGTTTTATATAGCGCCAGACCAATGTAACAATCGCCAAAGACACGAATACAGATGGTAGATAAAGTCTGTGTTCAAATACAAGTTCCAGCCCGATTATCGACGACTCAATCACCAAATTGCCCATGAACCACAGGATGCAAAAGGAAAGCAGCCTTTCTTTTTTAGCTAACCAAACAGCCAACGCTATCAGCCCTAAAATAAGCGCTAAGCAAAGCAAAGTTGTCGGCGGGTTAATTAACGAATGCGATATTGCAAAATCGTGGTCGAGGTTGAGCCTGGCTGGATGGGGACAGAACAAAAGACTGATATAGAAAATCACTATACGAAACTGGGTCAGCAGTCTTTCGGCCATTGTAAAGTGACGCCGGGCATAAGACCGAGTCAGTTTCTCAAATGGACTTGGGCCTAAATAAACCAGGCTGACAAGAACGAAAATAAAAACTATTGCCACAAAATACGGCAGCCGCCGTCTCAGCCAGGTTCGGCTCAAATCCTGAAAGAAGAACCATTCATAAAGAAAGATAAACAGTGGCAGTGTCGCGGCTATTTGCTTACTGGCTAATGCCAGCAGGCCGGCAATAACGCAGCCGATGTACCAAACCCAGCTTCTTTTTGCATCCTGACCGGCCAATCGACCCTTAACGTAAAGAACAAGCGACAAGACACAGAACATAGCCGCCAGACTGTTCATTCTTTGGACGATGTAAGTAACCGATTGGGTTTGCAAGGGATGTGCGAGCCAAAGCAGAGCAGTAAAAAATGCAATCGTGCCAGCGTGCTGGTATTTGCTGCGCAAAGATGGAGTGAGCAAGGTGTTTTTTACCAAAAGCCAGACGAAGATGGCTGTGAGGATGTGGATGAAGATGTTGGTTAAATGGTAGCCGGCCACATCATATTGATGAAAATAATAATTGAGGGCAAAGCTGATGTTGGCTACCGGACGGTGTTTGGCGCGACTTTTAACCCCAGCTGCGATAATACCTTCGGGGTCCAGCTCAGTTAAACGAATGTGAGGATTGTCGGGAATATGCAAACGGTCGTCAAAAACAAACGGTGTGCCGAATGTATTCGAATAAATCAAAAAAGCTAATCCGGCAAAAAGTATCGGGGCCGCTGAAAAGAAAACAAATCGTCTTGCAAAAAGGCGCTTTTTAATTCCGTCATTCTCACAGCCGCTATTTTTTCCCAAATCCCTGCCCTCACTTAGGACTTATGCTTCGAACTTTTTGCCGGTCAGTCGCTCATAGCCCTCGATGTATTTTGCGCTGGTCTTGTGCCTGATATCTTCGGGCAGCTCCACACCCGGCCCCGATTTGTCGAAATTTATACTCTCCAGAAAATTGCGAACAAACTGCTTATCAAAACTCTCCTGGTCCCTGCCCGCCTCGTATTTATCGGCAGGCCAGAACCGTGAAGAGTCCGGCGTCAAAACCTCATCAATCAAAATAATCCTGCCATCAACAAGGCCCCACTCAAATTTCGTATCAGCTAAAATTATTCCTTTACTCTCGGCATAAACACCTGCCTTCTTGAAAATCTCCATACTCTTGTCACGCACATACGCCGCTGCTTGCTTTCCGATAACACCCACACACCGCTGGAAACTGATATTCTCATCGTGTGTCCCCCTCTCGGCCTTGGTTGCCGGCGTAAATATTAATTCCGGCAGCTTTTCACACTGCCTCAACCCGGCCGGCAGCTTCTGCCCGCAGACCGTACCGCTTTGCTTATATTCCTTCCAGCCGGAGCCGGCCAGATAGCCACGCACCACACACTCAACCGGCAAAACATCCACCTTTTTAACCAGCATGCTCCGCCCGGCCAACTGCTCGGCGCAATCGCAAAACGGCCCAGGAAAACCGCTTATGTCGGCACTAATTAAATGATGCTCAACCTCCGCACCCAAAAAATCGAACCAGAAAAGCGAAATCTGCGTCAGAACAATCCCCTTATAAGGTATGCCGTTGGCCATAACCACGTCGAAGGCACTTATCCTGTCGGTCGCAACTATCAGCAGCTTATCGCCAAAATCGTATATGTCGCGAACCTTACCTCGCTTCGGCTTCTTCCCACCTATGTTTGTCTGCAAAACCGTCTCCATAATAATCCCTTCCTTTATGTCTTTCCGCTCCTTTTTGTCATTTTGTTTTCCGTCAATGCGCTGCCGAACGAGACATTCGATTTTTAATTTTTCTCTACAGCTAAATGCTATTCACCAGCTAATTTTAGCCGAAATTCCACCAATTGCACACATTTTTCCCATTTTCCGCGACTTCTCTGAATTTGCCTGGAATCTCACCAAACCAGAAAATTTTTTGTTTTTCCAAATTTTTGCTGGATTTATTACGGGCATATGCCCATAATAGACGTAGAAGACATAAATAACAGCCACGGATTAACAGCAAAGTGGGACGACTGAATTAAACAAAAATAAGGATGTCTGATTACTTATGAGAACTTATTTCGATTGTATCCCGTGTTTTGTCCGTCAGGCGCTTGATTCGGCAAGGTTGGTAACGGACGACGAGCATATTCACGAACAGGTTATGCGTGGGGTCCTCGGTTTGGCTTGCAAAATGGATTTATACGAGAGCCCACCGGCTATGGCCCAAAAAATACATCGCTTGATTCGTAAATTAACAGGTGTTGAGGACCCATACCTGCAAACAAAAAGCCGCTTTAACCAGTTGGCTCTGAAGATGTATCCCGAATTACAAGAGCAAGTTCAAGCTTCTACCGACCCTTTCGAGACAGCGGTTCGGTTAGCGATTGCAGGCAATATTATTGATTTAGGTGTCAAAACCGGATTAGCAGAATCCCAGGTTGAAGAAACTATTGCTCAGTCTCTGACAGGGCCGCTGGATATGGAGGCATTGAAAGAGTTCAGGAACGCAACAGCCCAAGCGAAAGATATTCTTTACATCGGTGATAATGCCGGCGAAATTGCTTTTGACCGGCTGTTAATTGAGCAACTGCCCTGCGAAAACATAACTTTTGTTGTCAAGGCCGGCCCCATTATAAATGATGCGACTATGAAAGACGCCGAGATAGTTGGCTTAACCGATATAGTTACGGTTATCGACAATGGCTCGGATGCACCGGGCACAATTCTGGAGAGTTGCTCAGAGGCGTTTCGTCGCCGATTTGACGAGGCGGATTTGGTCATTGCCAAGGGACAGGGCAATTATGAAACACTAAGTGACGTTGATAAAGATATATTCTTTATTTTGCGAGCCAAGTGTCCGGTCATCGCTCAACATCTGGGCTGCGAAATCGGCAGTTTAGTTTTGGTAAAGAACCAAGTTGGGATTTGTAATGAAGAAAAATTAGAGGAAAGGAGCTGATATTATGCCAAGAGGAGATGGAACAGGGCCGGGTGGACAGGGACGTGGTGCCGGTCGAGGTATGGGCAG
>JAUVYZ010000258.1 GCA_030602845.1 Phycisphaerae bacterium
GAGAAGGGCATCGGCATCAGCATCAAGCCGCACGGCGGCCTGAATGCCACGGGGCCCCAGTGCCGCAAGACCGTCGAGATGCTCGGCCACAGGAACTTCCGCATCTGGTACGACCCGGGCAACATCCTTTACTACTCGAACGGCGAACTCGACCCGGTCGCCGATGCCGCCACCGTGGATGGGCTTGTGGTCGGTATGTGCGTCAAGGATTACAGGCATCCGAAGAATGTCCTCGTGACGCCGGGGACGGGTCAGGTGGACTTCCCGGCGGTTCTCACTCGCCTTAAGAAAGGGGGCTTCACCCGCGGCCCGCTGGTCGTGGAGTGCCTTGAGCGAGGAGACCTTGAGCACACGCTCGCCGAGGCCGGGAAGGCCCGACGGTTTTTGGAGGAGCTCACCGGGCAGAAGCCCTCCGTTGCCGCGCCGGCGACTATTCCTGCTGCAGCCGAACTGACCGCAGGCATCGCGGTTATCGACATCACCCCGCCGGTTGGCTACCGTATGAGCGGATACTTTCGCGAGCGGCTGAGCACCGGCACGTTGAATCCGATGCACGCCAAGGCCATCGTCCTTCGCCAGGGTGCCGAAAGTGCGGCCCTGGTCTTCTGCGACATCATCGGCCTGTCGCTCGACGTCTCGTCGCGTGTGCGCAGGCAGGCCGCCGAGAAGACCGGCATTCCGGCTGCGAACATTCTCATTGCCGCCACCCACACCCACACCGGGCCGCTCTACTTTGGTGCACTTAGAAAGCACTTCCACGACCTCGCGGTGGCCAAGTATGGCAATGACCCGTGCGAGAAGGTGGATTACCCGTCCGAACTCGTTGCGAAAATCGTCAAGATCATAACGCAAGCCGACGCGGCAACAAAGCCGGTCTGGCTCGAAGCCGGAGTGGCCGAGCAGCAGGGCCTCTCATTCAACCGGCGGTTCCACATGAAAAACGGGACCGTCCGGTTCAATCCCGGCGTGCTGAACCCTGACATCATCCGGGTCGCTGGCCCAATCGACCCTGAGGTTGGGATAGTGATTTTCCGCGAGGCCGGCAGCGGTCCGGCAAAATGCCGGACAGCGGCACTGGTGAATTTCGCCCTCCACCTTGACACGGTCAGCGGAAGCTTGTATGCGGCCGACTATCCTTTCTACTTGGAGCAGTCACTCCGTGAGACGCACGGCGAAGAGCTCGTTTTGCTGTTCGGCACGGGCACCTGCGGCGACATCAACCACATCGACGTTACGAAGAAGGAGCGCCTCAAGACGGACTACATCGGCAAGACGCTGGCCGAGACGGTGAACGCAAAGGCGGCGTACCTGAAAGCCGTTGCGGAACCTGCGCTGGCGGTGCGAAGCGAAATCGTTCAGGCGCCGCTTCAACGTTACGGGCCCCAGAAGGTTGCGTGGGCCCGTGAGAATATCAAGAAAGTCGGCACCGGGGAACTATCGTTCCTTGAACAGGTCGAGGCGTACAAGATATTGGCGCTCGAGATGCGCCGCGGCGAGTCCCGCCCCTCGGAGGGGCGGGGCGAGACGATGCCGCTCGAGGTCCAGGTTTTTCGGCTGAGTCGTGACGTGGCCGTGGTTGGCCTGCCGGGCGAGGTATTCGTTGACCTGGGTCTTGCGATTAAGCGCGCCAGTCCGTTCCCGACCACGCTGGTAATCGAACTGTGCCAGGATGCGCCCGGCTACATCCCCACGAAGAAGGCGTTCGCCGAGGGCAGTTACGAGACGGTCAACTCGCGTATTGCGCCCGGAGGCGGCGAAATGATGGTCGAAGCGGCGGTGCGGCTCCTGAAGGCACTTGGATCACCGTGAGCCCATAGTACTAATACATAATGAACGGCTGATTTGGATTGGTGATTGGTAACTGGTAATTGGTAACTGGTAACACAATCAATGGTGAATAGAGAATAGTCGATTAAAAAATGGGCACAGTAATAACTCTTCCTAAGCCGAATCAAGATGGCTCGATGCCATTGGAGCGGGCTATAGCTGCTCGGCGGTCCCGGCGAGATTTTTTGCCGCGGCCTCTTACGCTTGAGCAAATAGGCCAATTGGTCTGGGCGGCCCAGGGTCAAGGTGCTGCCAGTAAGTATCGCAACGTACCTTCAGCGGGTGCGACCTATCCGTTAGAGCTTTTTGTTGTGAAAAGTGATGGTTTTTTCCACTATTTACCTGCTGAACATTCACTTGAGAAATTGACGGAGCAAGACCTGCGTTCGGCCCTTGCCTCGGCTGCCTTGGGACAGGGATTTGTTGCAGCAGCACCGCTGACGCTGGTTTTTGCGGCCCGGTTTTCGAGAACAACGAAGCGCTATGACCAGCGGGGCGTTCGTTACGTTTATATGGAAGCCGGCCACGCTGCTCAGAATGTCCACCTTCAGGCGGAGTCTTTAGGGCTTGGCTCTGTCGCCGTGGGCGCTTTTAGAGACGACTCTGTCAGCAAAGTTTTGTCGCTGCCGGACTACCTTGAGCCTATCTATATGGTCGTGGTGGGGTATTGTCGCGGCTGAGTTATAGGACGCAAGCTCCAAATGTCAGAGGATTGGGCAAAAAAAATTGTTGAGCAGCTTTTAAGCCGGGGCTTAATAAAAACCCCGTTAGAAGTCCACACCGACGGGTCGCCGGTCCGCCAGAGGGACTTACTTCTCACGGGGCAAACAGGTATATGTTTGGTTCTCGGCGCAGCGGATACCGGCAAAACTACTCTCGCAGGGGCTCTGGCAAAGTACTTGGCCAGGCAGCAGCCCGTTGGGATTATCGATGCAGATATTGGCCAATCCCATATTGGGCCACCTACAACGGTCGGATGGGCCCTTGTCGATAAGCGCCGGATTGACTTCTCAGAGCTTGCCGTCGGCGGGATAAGCTTCGTTGGCGATGTAACGCCGGTGGGCCATCTGTTGCAGTTGACCGCAGCCATCGTACAGTGTGTTCGGCAGGTATCCGAAGCCGCCAGGGTGATGATAATCGATACCCCGGGCT
>JAUVYZ010000240.1 GCA_030602845.1 Phycisphaerae bacterium
TCAACCTTGTCCTGGGCCGGGCCGGCAGGCCGCGTGACATTATTGGCGTGAACCAACTGACCGTTCAGCCATACCTTAATACCGTCGTCGCTGCCAAGCTCCAGTCGGACTTTCTGGCTCTTATCAGACCAGACTTTATTACGCAGGTATGCTGCCCTGTTATTTCCTCCTAACGCCTTGTCCAGTTCCATCAGCCACGGTCTGTCCTTGTTGGTACCGGCCGGCATAATGCGCCAGATGGCCGGGACCGAGGCCAGTCCTCCCTGCTCAGGGCCAAAGGCGATATCAAAAAGTTCCGTGCCGTCGGCTTCGTCTTTGGTGTACGGGCCGGAAACCTGCCAGGCAATCAGGTAGTCATCGAATCGCTCAATCTGATTTATCGCTTCCTGGGCCTGCCGACGCAGAGAATCATTTTTTGAAGTTTGGATAACTTTCTTTAGCATATCCTTACTTTGTTGAGGATGGCTGCCGACTATGGCCCCGGCGATCTTAACCACGGCAAATTCCGCCTCCTGCTGCAAACTCTTATCCTCCAGATATTCAGCGGCCATCTCCAGTGCGCCAATGGATTTTACGTTGGCCAGACCCGACAATACCAGTCTCTTTAACGCCGCACTCGACGCCAGGTCCATTGCTTGTTTGTACATACTAATCGTCTCTTTTGCCGGACGCCCGCTTGCCAGGCCAATCAGGCGGACAAACCCTCGCAGTGCCAACACCCGATGTATTTTATTGTCAGAGCTCTGCGCTACTTTCAGCAGGTCAGCCATCGGCTCGGCGGTAGGCCAGTCTGACAGGGCGCGAATGGCGGCATCCTTCACCTTATCGTCTTTGTCCTTTAGAGCTGTGCGAAGTGTTGGCACAGCGCTGTCGTCTCCTATCTTACCGAGTACCCTCAGCAAAGAGCACCTGCTTTTTACCTCTTTAGCCGAGGGCAGCGCGGCCAGTACCGCCTCGGCCCGGCGGTACTTCTCGCCGATTTTATGGGCAACGGCCGCGACGGTCTTCTCAGCCTCTCTTCGGTCAGCTTCGCTCTGGACGCCTATCAAAACCTCGACCAATGCCGGCAAATCTTTCCGGCCGGCAACAGTTTTTAACGCCTTAAACGACTCCAGGCGAACTTTACGGTCGGAATCCTGCGTGGTTTTCAATAAAGTTTTCGCGCCTGCCGCTATATTGCGCTCGCTTGTACCGCGAATCAGTTCAACTTTGATGGCAGGCTCCGCAGACGGAATATTTGCCAGAATTGTTTCATTAATCCCCGGGCCGCGCAGCCGATAAAGGCTCTCGCGGGCGGCTTTCTGTTCCGCACCCCGTGCGCCCGCCGCTGCCTGTGCCAGCAGGGCAACGCTCGAAGCATCACCAAGTTCTCCTAATGCTTTCAAAGCCGCGACCCGAACGGACTCGTCTCCGGCCTTTGTAGCCGTAACAACCGCCGGCAAAGCGGCCCGGTCACAGCGGTCGCCCAGAGCCGATAGCAGCCGCACCTGACTCATAACCGAAAGATTCGGCAGCTCCTTGGCTAAAGCTTTTGTTATCTCCGTTCCGGGGATTTCCTTTACCATCGCTATGGCCACGGCCTGCATCTCCTGGTCGTTACCTTTGAGAATCTCGATGACCAGCGCGATGGCATCTTCCGATTCCTCGGAAAAGCAAACGGTACAACAGCACACGAGCAAAACAGTCAAAGAGCCGTATATGCTGCACTTCGCTTTCATTTTTTGTCCTTCTTTTGCAGCAGGTTAATCCGGCCGCGCAGCGCAGCGATATTAATCGGCTTGGGCTCTTTCATAAGTTCATTGTAGATGGCTAAAGCATCCTCTTTTTTACCCTGGGCCGCGAGCTCGTCGGCACACTTCAGATAAGCATCACAAACCAGCACTCGCAATTTACCGGTGGCTCTGTCCTTTGCTTGTGCCAGCGCTCTGGTGGCCCGAGGACCGGCAATGTTGCCCAGAGCGGCCACAGCGGCACCGGTTGTCAATGGGTCGGAATCGCGAATCAGGCTGCGCAGGGCGCGAACTGCTCTATTGTCACGGCGCTGGCCCAGCGTATTGATTATACCGACCCTCGTCTTGCCCGTTGTTGTCCGCAGGGCGTTCCGCAATGCTTCATCGATAGCCGCACCGGGTATACGCTCAAGGGCATATCTTGCCATATCAGAGAATTTCGGCTTGGTCAGCATCGCACCCAGCGTCGACACGGATTCTTCCGTACCGATGATGCTCAATTTCCTGCAGACGAACTGCTTGCCGGCTCGCGTTGCATCCGACCGAAGCACCTCCAGCATGCTTTTCTCAATTCGTTTCAGTTCCGCAGGTGAGCCGTATGCGTCACGAATCATATCCGATAATTTGGTGAGCGGTTCGCGGCTTTGGCCCCAATCATACGTCTTTACTTTTTCCAGTAACTCATCCATTTCTGTTTCCTTTCTTGAACTAATTATAGGCCTCGGTTTTGTATCAACCTTGAAATCCCCAAACGCAAACTGTATACCGTCGAGATAATGCTGCAATATCACCGGGTCCCACGCAATATGGTGATTGTGACCCAGCGAGCAGTAGAATAAGCGTCCTTTTCCGAAAGTCTTGACCCAGCTAATCCCAGTATCTGCATCCGTTGGTTTCGATGCCTTGGCTTTTGTCGCCGGATCGCTCATATCCAGACTCATCAGAACGAGCTGATTGTCCCGCGAATACAACGGCGGGTCCGTTCGATAAATCTCATCCTTTATCTTAAAGCCCTTACCCTTAAAGGCCGCCATCAGCGGATGCTTCGGCTGATCAAGCTTGATAGCCACGGTGTCGCCGCCCCCCCAGGGATGGCCGGTGAACTTTCCACCCATCATTTCTTGTGCTTCGGGCCAATCGTTGAAATTGTCCGTAGCTGCGTGGATACCCACAATACCCTTACCGCCCTTGATGAAATCCATCAGGCTTTTGCGGAGGGGACCTTCGAACTTCAGGTGCGTGGTATTGTTGAAGCAGACCGCATCGAACTGTTTGAGGTTCTCCGGCCTGAACATGGACATATCATCGCTGATTACCGCTTGATACGCCCCCGTCTTGCGACCCATAATCTCCAGCGCCTTGTCCAAATACGGAATCGAGCTGTGTTTGAACCCCTTGCACAGGTTAAAGACCAGCAGCTTTCGCGGCTTGGCGGGTCTGGCGGTTGCCTTCATCGGTGCTGCCTTTTCTATTTTCTGCAGCTCGTCCGCCGATATAGCTGCCTGCGAAATTTCTCCGAGTACCGAAAAACACAGGACGGCAAGCAATGCAGTGTTAATAACTTTTGACCTTCGACTCATTTTTTCTCCTTTCTCTCTTCTAACTGTTATTTGAAATAATAAATTCCGCAGTTTTGCTTTTTTAGCTTTTAATTTTACACTACTTACAGGTGCCACGGACTGCGCATCGGCCGCGACAGCATCCTGTTGGCCTCGTTACTGTTGAGGAAAATCTCTTTCTCAGGGTCCCATTTGAATTTGCGTTCTGTCAGCATTGCGATTTCGCCCAGTAATGCGACGCTGATGGATCGATGGCCCACCTCTACAGGTGCAATGGTTAGTTTGCGACTCCTGATACAGTCCAGGAAATTCTGCTTGTGGTCCCGGCTTTTGTACAATTTGGTTTCGTCAGGACCAATCACCTCGTCCAGAACGCTCTGGGGCTCGGACTCAAGCTTACCACGTTT
>JAUVYZ010000173.1 GCA_030602845.1 Phycisphaerae bacterium
TGCGTAAGAGCGTAAGTGCGTAAGAGCGTAAGTGCGTAAAAACGTAAGTGCATAAGAACGTAAGTGCGTAAGAGCGTAAGTGCGTAAGTGCGTAAGAGCGAAAGAGCGTAAGGCAGAATTTAGAGTGGAAAAGGACAGTAAGAAAAACGGGGCGGAAGTCAGTGACGGCGACGGCATAATTGTCCTTAAAAACCTTACGAAGACGTTCGGGGACAATGTCGTTCTGAACAATGTTTCCCTTGCGATAAAGAAGGGCAAGACGACGGTGGTGATTGGGCCGAGCGGATGCGGCAAGACTGTTTTAGTAAAACATTTGAATGTTTTGTTAAGGCCGACTTCTGGCGAGGTTTATTTTAAGAATCGTCGAATAGATAATATGCCTGAAAATGAATTAAACAAGATACGCACTCATTACGGGTTTCTTTTCCAGGGTGGAGCGTTGTTCGACAGTCTTAGCGTTGCTGAGAATATAGTATTTCCGATACGTCAGCATTACAGGATAAAGCACTGGAGTGAGGTTGAGGACCTTGTAAAGACCAAACTGTCTATAGTTGGTCTTGACGGTTTTCAGAATTTTTATCCGGCGAATCTTTCCGGCGGTCAGCGGAAACGAGTGGCATTAGCGAGAGCTATTGCGTTAAATCCGGAAGTAATTTTATATGATGAGCCGACTACGGGTCTGGACCCAATTCGTGCGGACATAATTAACGAGCTTATTTTGAAGCTTCAAAAAGAACTTGGCGAGACGACCGTAGTTGTTACGCACGATATGACGAGTGCGTACAAGATAGCCGACCGTATTATTATGCTCCATAACGGCAAGATTATTGCCGACGGCGATGCCGACTATATTCGCAATCATCCCCATCATGTTGTTCAGCAGTTCATCAACGGTCAGGTTAGTGAAGATGACCTTGCAGTTCTTCGGGTAAGCGGGACCCTTTTCCAGGCGCAGTTTCTGCCTCGTGATTTTGAGGAATAGCAGAGGCGATGCACCCCCGTTAGACATTGCGAAGCTGAAAAAGTAGCTGTGTCCGGGGAAGAGCTTTGCCAACGTCCACACTCGTTAGAAATCGTATAAGGAACAATTCGGTGAAAAAAGGGAAAAATTCCAACGCGGCACAGATGTCTAACGTGACGGGCGATAAGCCGGAGCAAGTTGCGGCTGATTTGTGCAAAGTTGTGCGGGGAGAGGTCTTTGCTGATATATTGCACAGGGCTGCGTACAGCACGGATGCGAGCATTTACAGAATAGTCCCCGGATGTGTTGTTGCGCCGCTTGACGTTAGAGACGTAGCAGCCGTTGTCAAATATGCCGGCGCGAAAGGTGTGCCGGTGGCTGCCCGTGGTGGGGGAAGCGGATTGGCTGGTGAGTCGCTGTGCAGCGGCATAGTGTTTGATATGACGCGGTATATGAACAATATTATTAGTGTGACAAATGACGGGGGGCGGGCGGAATGTGAACCCGGTGTGGTATTGGACGACTTGAACAGTTGCCTGTCGGGGTACGGCAGAAAAATCGGGCCTGACCCGTCCAGCAGCAACCGGGCGACGGTGGGGGGCTGCGTTGCCAATAATGCGACGGGCGCTCATTCGCTCGAATATGGCTATATCGCGGACTACGTGGAAAGCGTCGAGGCGGTTCTGGCTGACGGTAGTGTGGTTGAATTCAAAAATGATTTTGACCCGGAGCAGGCAGAAGACGACAGGGCTGCTTCAATTGCAAGAGAGTGCATATCCATCCTTTCGGACAATGAGGCGGTCATCAGCAGGGCACTACCTAAAGCGGGGCGAAATCGAAGCGGTTATACAATTGCAGGGATTTGTCATAACGGCAAGATGGATTTGGCACGGCTGTTGGCAGGCTCGGAAGGGACGTTAGCTATTTTTACGAAAATCGTGCTGAGGACTGTTACAGTGCCGGCGGCGAAGGCGCTGTTGCAGCTTGAGTTTGATTCTCTTGAGAAGATGGCACGGGCGGTGCCGATTATTGTAGGCACGGGGGTGTCGGCGTGTGAGCTGATGGATAGGACTTTAATTGATATGGCAATTGAGGCGCTGCCGGAATATCGTGATGTTTTGCCCGCCGATGCGGCGGCGGTTCTTCTGGTTGAGCATACGGGTCGAACGGGCGAGGAGGTGAAAGAAAAAATAGAAGATACTGATTCGGCAGTTGGGGCAATGGCGAGCAAGCGGAGTATTGTTCTTGAGCCGAAGCAGCAGGAGCATTTGTGGAAATCGCGCAATGATGCCGGGCCGCTGCTTTATAGAAAAAAGGGTAAAAAACACCCTGTGGAATTTATGGAGGATGTTTCCGTCGGGAACGAGCGGCTTGGGGAGTATATTTCGGGGCTGGAGGAAATTGGGAGACGAAATGGTATTGCGATGTCTTTTTTTGGTCATGCCGGCGATGGCCTGCTGCATATGCGGCCGTATCTGGATTTGAGCGACCCGGCTGACGTTGAAAAGATGCGGTCGGTCGCAAATGAAGTCTTCTCACTTGCGTGGTCACTGGGCGGCACAATCAGCGGCGAACACGCGGAGGGGCTGGTGAGGGCGGCTTTTGTAAGAAGGCAATACGGTGACGAATATTACGAGCTGCTGTGCAAAATTAAGAAGATATTCGACCCTGATGGTTTGATGAATCCCGGTAAAATCATTAACAGTGACGTTGATGTTATGGTTAAGAATTTGAGGGCGGAGCATAAGATTTTGCCGGAAAGACTTAAGACGGATTTGCTTTTTGGAAAAGATGAGCTTGCGCTGGAGCTTGAGCAGTGCTACGGGTGCGGGCTTTGCCGAAGCAGGGAAGCCGATTTGCGGATGTGTCCGGTGTTTCGTGCGATGGGTGACGAGCTGAGCAGCTCGCGGGCGAAAGCTAACATACTTCATTTCCGGGCGACGGGGCAGTTGGAGGAAAAGGATTTTGAGTCGGCGGAGTTTAGAAAATTTCTGGATTTGTGCGTTAATTGTAAGGCGTGTCTGCTGGAATGTCCCTCGGGAGTTGATATTTCCAGCCTGGTTAGTACAGCGCGAGCAGAATATGTCAATCGCAAGGGCCCGGCGCGTGCGGAGGTGGTCTTAAGTCATAATCGCTATCTTAGTATGTTGGGCGGTGCTTTCTGGCCTGCTTCAAATTTTATAGCGGCGCTGCCGGTTTTTAAGTGGTTTCTCGAAAGAGTAGGGGGGCTTGACCGGCGGAGAGATATGCCAAAATTTCAACGCGGTTCCTTTTTGAGGGCGGGTCGTAAATATCTGGCAACTTGTGAGCCGATAGAAAAGCCGATTGATAAAGTTGCGTATTTTGTGGATACGTACGCAAATTATAACGACCACGAATTGGGATTTGCCGTTGTCGATGTTCTGCGGCACAATAATATCGATGTAATTTTGCCGAAGCAGTTGCCTGCACCGCTGCCGGCGATTGTATATGGTAACGTCAAACGAGCCCGCAGGGATTTGTCGTTTAATGTCAAGCATTTAGCGAGGGCGGTTCGGGAGGGATATAAGATAGTTTGTTCGGAGCCGAGTGCCGCGCTGTGTCTGAAAGAAGAGCTGCGGCATTTTGTTGCCGGGGCGGATGCGGAGCTGGTTTCAGAAAATACTTTTGAATTAATGAGCTATCTGCTCAGCCTGCTTGCGCAGAATAAGTTGAAGCCGGCTGCTAATCCGGTATCGCAGGAGTTTGTTTATCATTTGCCCTGTCATTTACTTGCCATTGGCGGCGGTGGGGCGAGTATCGAACTTCTAAAAAAACTTGGACCTGTCTTGATTACCGACCTTGGCGCCGGCTGCTGCGGGCTTGCGGGGACGTTCGGGATGCAACAAAAAAATTATGATTTGTCGTCAAAAATCTCCGGTAAATTAGCAGAGGCATTGAAATTATACACAACTCGATACGTATTAACAGAATGTGCCGCCTGTAAAATGCAGATAGAGCATATAAGCCGTGCGCGCGTTTTGCACCCTATTAAGGTTTTGGCTGAAGCGTACGGAAGTGCGTAAGTGCGTAAGTGCGTAAGTGCGAAAGAGCGTAGGTGCGTAAGTGCGAAAGAGCGTAAGAGCGAAAGAGCGTAAGAGCGTAAGAGCGTAGGAGCGTAAGAGCGTAGGTGCGTAAGTGCGAAAGAGCGTAGGTGCGTAAGTGCGAAAGAGCGTAAGTGCGTAAGTGTGAAAGAGCTGAAGGAGAAAGAAATGGTTGAGGTTGGGTATAAAAAATTGACTGTTTGGCATAAGGCGGATGAATTAGCTTTTCAAGTTTATGTAGCAACAAAGAAATTTCCTAAGGAAGAGATCTATGGTATTACTTCGCAATTAAGAAGGGCGGCTTTGTCTGTTCCTACCAATATTGTGGAAGGATACGGCAGAGGAGGGAAAAAAGAATTAAGGCAATTTCTTAACATAGCCTTGGGCTCCTTGGCGGAAGCTAAATATTTATTGGATTTTTGTTCAAGGTTGAAATATTTGGGCACTGAAGCGCATAAGAGATTACAAGATTTAGCTGAAGAGGTCGGCAGGGTATTGTGGAAATTCTATAAATCTCTGTAAACGGAGAAAGAGCGTAAGTGCGTAAGTGCGTAAGGGCGTAAGAGCGTAAGAGCGTAAGTGCGTAAGAGCGTAAGTGCACAAGGCAAAAAAGATAGGAGATGGAAGATAGAGTACGGAAAACGGGAAAATACGAATTCGTCCCGTCTGAAGCCGGGCCGGACCTGGACGGCATCGAACAAGGAATATCGAATTTCGAGGTTATGGAGGGCATTTTGCGCAGATTGAGCGGAAGAGGGTGGTGCTGAGGTAGCGGTCGCCGCGGTCAGGGAGAATGACGACAATTGTGCCGGATTTCATTGTCTCCGCGATACGTAAAGCGCCGGCTACTGCTGCACCGCTCGATATTCCAACAAAAACGCCTTCTTTGTTAGCAAGGAGGCGTGTTGTTTCAAATGCCTGGCCGTCTTCGACGGTAATCTTTTCATCCAACATCTGCGGATTATAGACCTTAGGAACAATGGATTCTTTCATATTTTTGAGTCCCTGTATTGTGTGTCCCTCTGTGGGTTCAATTCCAACGATTCTGACTTGCGGCTTTTTCTCTTTGAGGTATCTGCCTGCGCCCAT
>JAUVYZ010000070.1 GCA_030602845.1 Phycisphaerae bacterium
TGTTGGTGTAAGCGATTTTTGAGATCGGTGGTTATTCCCGTGTAAAACTTTTCCCTCTGCTTAATAATGTAAAGATACCACATCAAGTGAAGCTTTCTATTTTGGCTTTGCAGATTTTTTTGGTTAACATTTGCAATAGTCGAGGTGGTGCGAAATATCGCACCCTACCCTCGCAGGAATGACAAACGGACGATTCAAAGAAGTATTGCGCCCCTTGGTGTATTCGTATTTGGACAAATAGAATATCGGAAAAGAAAGGAAAAGTCAATAAAAAAGTGCGTAAGTGGGTAAGGGCGTAAGGGCATAAGTGCGTAAGGGGGAAACCCCACACTTACGTATGGGGAATATTATAACTGATCCGTGCCTGAGTGCAAGCCACAAGGGGGAAACCCCTCCCTTACGGTCGGGGCTCTGTGATTGGTGATTCCGTTCCGCTCAATCCGTCCCGGGGCCGGATGAAAAAGTCCGAGCAAAGGGCTGTGAGTCAGGGCAGGCACATTGGCCTGCCCCTACCTTGGGTTTGGTCGGTGCATTCGTACACGGGTGATGGTCGAGAGGGAGAGGCTAAGATAGACGTCAAGAACCAGCTTTTATTTTCCTTGATTTGCAGGCCAAAGAGACTACACTTCTGCCAAATCACACTTGGTCGAATTCTAAAAAGGGTCGATTATGAAGGTGAAGAAGCATCGGATTCCTGGTATAAGCTTGGCGGTGTGTTCAGTGTAGTTAGGAATATCTAAAAAAAAGAATATCTAAAAAAAGATGTTGACCAGTCTTATTTTTGTTGGGATAATGCTGAATCTTTTAGTGTAAGTAAGGATGATATTAAAAGTTTAGTTTATTTATTTGTGAAAGGAGTTGTGTTATATGGCTTGCGAAGAAAAACCTCAAGTTCCAGAAGAGCCTCAACCGGCACCGCCCGAAGAGCCTCAAGAGGCGCCGCCCAAAGAGCCTCAAGAACCCCCGGCAGAACCGGGATAAAGTTAGTATTTATCTGGGGAGGGAGTTAGATGAGCAGTCTGGCTCCCTCCTGTCGTTGCAGTAGGCCGATCATTGCTCGGCTTGGGTCGGGTGATTGCGGGCAAACCCCCATCTTGAGATGGTGCAGCCGGGGGGGAGCAAACCTGCGAAAGAAACCCAGGATAGTTGTAGTTGGCGGCCAAAGTTAATACTTCAATGAAAGGAAAGTTCAGCGGTTTAGCTGAGTCCTTGAAACTAAGAATGCCCATTAAAGCGGGGAAAAGGAAATCGAAATGAATATCTATGTAGGAAATTTGGCACGTGAGGTAACTGAAGACGATTTGCGTCAGGCCTTTGAAGCATTTGGCCAGGTCAGCACCGCCACTATCATAAAAGATAGGTTCAGCGGCGAGTCGAGAGGATTTGGGTTTGTAGAAATACCCTCTAAGAATGAAGCCCAAACCGCAATCACTGAAATGAACGGCAAGGAGTTGAAAGGACGTGCCATTAACGTCAACGAGGCCCGTCCGAAAACCGACCGTGGCGGTGGGCGCGGACGAGGTGGTTTTGGCGGTGGCGGTGGTCGTGGCGGACGTCGCTACTAATAGCAAATATCACCGGGAATTTTCATACACGTTACTGCTCATTCAATAATAGTAGATTAACAAAAGGCGCGGCGTAGAAACGGTGAAAAGGAACCTCCGGTATAAAACCGGGGGCCAAGCATTTTTGAGATTGCTTCGGTGCCTTATAGGCACGTAAGTATTTGCTCGCAATGACGGCGCACCAATCAGGCGTGTCCAGCACCAAAAGAGCTTCGGCTCACGCCGTTTTGGTGGTGGACAATTGGTACGGGGCTTGGGTGCGGTGATGGTAAGAAGAAATAAATTCAAGAAAAAAACCCCTGCGCCGGCAGGAGCGAGGATATCCCTGTAATTTTTTTTAAGTTATGTTTGAAATACTCGCCTTCTGCCTCACAGGGGCAAGATTAAATCGGCTATGGCTCTTTCCTTTTTGCTTTTTAGCTTCTTGCTTGCGACGCCCGCATCTCACTCTGACTTGTTTTCAATACCGAAAAATGGGCAACGCAAGGTAAAGCTAAGATGGCCGAACTGGTCATTTTCCAGAGCCGTTCCTTTTTAATCCAATCTAACAAGATACATCGACAAATTTCGTTTTTAATCTTGAACTTTTCTGGATGTCTCCGGTCCCGGCAACATAACGCTGTTTAACACAGGCAAAAATGCCAACAATTTATAAACTTCCTCCTCTTTCTCCACTCCCCCAAATTCCAACTTGACACCTTTAATCTTTTCTCCCATACCCGACAAGTTCCCCCGCTTAACCCCGATAATGAAAAATATTCTTATTCAAGATTTTTTTTAGCAGATAAAAAAATACAAATATTTTTTTGTTTTTTTCAATCAAAAACCAGAAAAGCGCCGGGGAATTTCGAATTTTGGAGCCGATTTTTGGATTTTCGACCTTCGCTCGGTAATTGCTGGAAACCGGCAGCAGATTCGGGTATGATGATTAAAAAGCTCAGGAGCGTAGTTAGGTATCGATTATGAAAGCATTTAATCCGGGTTCCCATTTTGCAATACGTCGCAAAATGGGGTCCCTCACCATTTTGCTTGTTTTGCTGGCTTTTCCACTTCCATTGGCGGCTCAAAATCCGGAATTGAAAACGGCGGAATCTGAAAGCTACCATTGGGTGGATTCAATGGCCAGGGTCCACGCCAAATTCTCCGGCCGGAAAGGAACCTTTGCGCATTTCGGCGACTCGATAACGGTTACTCTGGCCTTCTGGACACCACTATTATACTCGCGCAAGAACGCTTCCGAGGAAATGGAGCAGGCATATCAGTTGGTCAAGGAATACCTGAAGAAAGAGTGTTGGCGCGACTGGAAAGGCCCGCAATTTGGCAACGAGGGCGGAATGACCATACGCTGGGCACACAAGAACATTGACGGCTGGCTCGAACGATTGAGCCCGGAAGTGGCCCTGATAATGTTTGGCACGAACGACCTCAATTCCATCGGACTGGAGGAGTACAAAAAGAAAACGCGGGAGGTGGTTCGAAAATGCCTGGACAACGGGACGGTGGTGCTGCTGAGTACGATTCCACCGCGATCCGGATTCGTTGAGAAATCGGCGGTCTACTCGGACGCCGTGCGAAAGATTGCCCACGAGATGAAGGTGCCGCTTATCGACTTTCATTCGGAAATCCTGAAACGCCGCCCTGACGATTGGGACGGCGCGCTGGATAAATTCGCGCGGTACAAAGGCTACGATGTCCCGACACTTCTGGCCCGCGACGGAGTCCATCCCAGCAACCCGAAAAAGTACGACAGCGATTACTCTGACAAAGCGCTCAGATGTTGTGGCTATTCGCTGCGCAACTATCTTGTCCTGATGAAATACGCCGACGTGCTAAAATTGCTCGGTTTGGTTTCGCCGGCGAAAGGCAAAGCTGTCCCTCTCAAGCCGCAAGCAAAGCAGCGTGGAATCATAAATCCGCCTAACCAGCCCTGGTTTCCCAAGGCGCCTCCGCTGCCGCGGCCCCGGGGACAGACGATAGAAGTATCGAACGTGCAGGAATTAATCGGGGCCCTCGAACAGGTAAAACCGGGCGGAGCCATTCTTCTGGCGGACGGCCATTATATGATGCCTCATTACGTCGAAATCAAGACTGATAACGTATCGCTGCGCGGAGCATCAGGACATCGTGAGCACGTGGTCATCGACGGTGCCGAGAGTCGCGATGGAGAACTCATCGGCATCACCAGATGCTCGGGTGTTACGATTGCCGACCTGACCATCCAGAACACCCAGTACAACGGATTCAAGATCAACTCCGAAACCAACGTTCAGAGACTTATCATTTACAATTGCATCATCCACAACATCTGGCAGCGCGGCGTCAAAGGTGTTAAAGTGCCGAAAAAGAACCGCGAAGCGATTCGTCCGAAGCACTGCCGCGTGCAATACTGTCTGTTTTACAACGACCGGCCCAAGCGCTTGAGCGACGACCAGCACGATATCGCCGGTGGAAACTACGTTGGCGGCATTGACCTGATGTATGCCAAAAACTGGGTGATTAGCGACAACGTTTTCATAGGTATCCAGGGCAGGACCCGTGAGGGGCGCGGAGCCATCTTCATCTGGTTTGACTCGCAGGACTGCGTCATCGAGCGGAACATCATTATCGACTGCGATGCCGGCATCTGCCTCGGCAATCCGCACCGTGCTAACGGCATAAACACACACTGCCTGCGCTGTGTTGTCCGCAACAATTTCATTACCAGAGCCACCGAAGGCGGTATCGTAACCGTTTACACCCAGGACTGCAAAGTTCTCAACAATACCATCCACGAACCAGACAGTCGTTTGGGCCGTCTTATTCGTCTTGTTTATGACAACGACGGCTTGCTTATCGCCAACAACCTGCTCAGCGGGCCCAAAATCAGGAACGAGTCGAACAGCAAAATCAGGACCTTTAATAACCTCGCGAAAGATGTTACGGCCGCTCTCGTCAATCCGTCACAAGGGAACCTGCACCTGACGCCCCGCACCGCCGACGCCATCAACAAAGCCAAATCGCTATCCGATGTAACCAATGATATAGACCGCGAACGTCGCGGGGCAAAACCCGATATCGGAGCTGACGAGTTGATTCCTTAACCGCCTTGTGAAGAACAAATACCCAATCCCGCCCCGCACCAATTAGGCATAAGCCTAAGCTCAATTGGTGCGGGGTTCGTAAAATGTGGTGGAACTGAGCGGCCGATTCGGGTATTATGCGGCGAATAGGAAAATGTTCGTTAACTTGTAAGTAGCGTATGCATTTTTCATTTCCTCGGTGCTTCAACTTCTTTCGAAGGGGCCTGCAGGACGAAAGATGCTGGATAAATTACTTGTACTATGTATTGACAGGAGAAAACATGAGGAAACATATCATAGCTGTTATGCTTTTGCCGGCAGTGGCGGTGATTGTCCAAATGATATTGAGCGTGTCCGCAGCTGCGGCGCAGGCGCCCAAGCCGCGCAGCCGCAGCGAAATCGAAGCCGTGCTCGCCAAGGCCCCCAGGCCTCCGGTGAGAAAAAAGCTCCGCAGGCTCAACATTATCCTCGTCGCCGACAAGAAAGACCACGGTGTCAATGAACACGACTATCCACTATGGCAGAAACGATGGAAACTTCTGCTCGGTGGTAAGAAGGCGGGCGACCCCTCCGAAACACAGGTCAACCTTTATGGTCCTCCGCCAGCCAGCGGCAGGGACGAGGTTCTGGCAGGCGCACCAAAGGTCCGCGTCTCCACGGCCACCGGATGGCCCAATAAGAAGCGACTCAAGTCTGCCGACCTTATCGTGATGTTCTGCTACGGCAGGTGGAACGAGCAGAAGCTTAAGGACCTCAAGGAATACCTGTCCCGCGGCGGCGGATTCGTTGCCGTGCACCCTGCCGTAATCGGCGGCAAGAATCTGTCTCAAAAGCTGGCAGAGGTGATCGGACTGGCGTGGGAGGACGGTTATACCGGCTGGCGCCACGGTGCAATGGATTTAAAGGTCACTGCTC
This sequence comes from Phycisphaerae bacterium, assembly GCA_030602845.1. Lineage (GTDB taxonomy): Bacteria > Planctomycetota > Phycisphaerae > Sedimentisphaerales > Anaerobacaceae > JAUVYQ01. The sequence continues at coordinate 5,540 of JAUVYZ010000070.1, forward strand.
CGAATCACCCAATCTGCCTTGGCCTGCCTAAGACGATTCGCTTTCTTGACGAGGCTTACTGGCCACTTAAAGGTGATATAAGTAAGGTTACGGTGCTGGCGACCTCCGATGAAGCTGTCAAGAAGGATTCCGACAAGACCAGGCCGGAGCCGATGTTCTACACCTATCAGTATGGCAAGGGTCGGGTCTTCAGTTGTATTCCCGGACATTATACCTGGACGTTTGATGACCCGTACTTCCGCATCTTGCTGCTTCGCGGGATGGCGTGGGCGGCAGGTGATTTCCCCTATCGATTTGACCCGTTGGTACTGCGCGGCGTGCCGTTAAACAGTGACATGCCGTAAAGGATAAAATTAAACAAGGTGTTTGGGTTCCCCCACCGTTTTGCTTGCCCCTCTGCTTCTTGCGAAGCAAAACGAGGGGCTTCGCAAAAACGAAGCGGCGGGGGTCCCCTTTCAAATTCCGTCTATTTTTAAACGTTATCCGATGGAAGGGCTTAATTGAAAGCTTTAACTTATACTAAACCATATTGTCTCGAATATTCAGATTTTCCAGACCCGGTGGTGGGTGATGATGATGTGCTAATTCGTGTCAAGGCCTGTGGAATCTGTGGGTCGGATGTTCAGGGCTTTACAGGTAAAACAGGGAGGAGAATTCCTCCTTTGATTATGGGCCATGAGGCAGCCGGCATTATCGAGAACATGGGTAAAAATGTAAAGGATTTCGAAAGGGGCGATAGAGTTTGCTTTGATTCAACCGTATATTGCAATAGATGCGAGCCGTGCCAGAAGGGCTATTACAATCGCTGTGAAAGTCGACAGGTACTCGGCGTCTCCACCCCAGACTTCAAGAGGCAGGGCGCATTTGCCGAGTATGTTGCAGTGCCGTGGTGGATTGCCTCAAAAATCCCGGACCATCTGTCTTTCACCCACGCAAGTCTTCTGGAGCCCACATCAATAGGTATGCACGCCGCGAATAGGGCCCCTGTATCGGCTAATGATACGGTTGTGATTATTGGAGCCGGGACAATCGGCCTTTTCATTCTTCGAGCTTCCAGGCTAAAAGGTGCCGGGAAGGTCATTGTGTCTGATATTAACGAATTTCGGCTTGATGCAGCAAAGAAGCTGGGCGCCGATGTGGTCGTCAATCCTGTCAAGTCTGATTTAAAAGAAACGATTTTCGGTGAAACAAAAAATAAAGGAGTCGACGTTACTTTCGAAGCCGTCGGGTATGCAAAAACTTTTCAAGATGCCATTTCAGTAACAAAGACGGGCGGACATATTATCGCCGTTGGTAATTTAGAAAAGACGGCTGAGTTTAATTTACAGGAATTAGTCGCCAGGGAACTTACTTTCAGAGGTTCATACGCCAGTTCGGGCGAATTTCGTGATTGTATAGAGTTAGTAGCTTCAGGCAAAATTAATGTGGAGCCGTTAATCAGCGATGTTTTACCGCTGGAAGATGGGCCCCGTGCTTTTGACCGGCTGCTCAAGGCTGAGGAAAATTTGCTGAAAATTGTTTTGGAACCATAAAGTTTGAGGTAGTGAAGATGAAAGAGCTTTTTGACCTTTCCGACAAAGTAGCAATTGTAACCGGGGCAAGTCGCGGCCTGGGCCAGTATTTCGCCAGGGCACTTGCCAAAGCCGGAGCCGATTTGGTGATTACCAGCCGGGAATTATCGAGGTTGACCGAATTCAAGCAGGAAATAGAGTCTCTGGGCAGAAAGGCATTACCCGTTCAGCTGGACGTGCTTTCACAAGGTGACATTAAAAATATGGTTCAGACGGCCATAAAGGAATATGGGAAAATTGATATTCTGGTTAATAACGCCGGCTTAAATATCCGAAAACCAAGCACCGAAGTTTCCCCGCAGGATTGGGACACCGTATTAGATACCAATCTCAAGGGGAGCTTCTTTTGTGCTCAAGCAGCAGCTAAGGAGATGATAAAACGAAACTACGGCAGAATAATAAACGTCGGCTCGTGTACATGTATTTTCGGTATGGAGGGAATCGCAGCTTATACGGCGAGTCGAGGTGCTGTTCTGTCAATGACTCGAAGCCTGGCCGCGGAGTGGGGCAAATATGGAATCACGGTTAATGTGCTGGCTCCCGGGTGGTTTAAGACGGCGCAAAACGCAGTGTTATATGAGAACAAAGAATGGGTAAATTATATCACGGACCGCATTCCTCTAAATCGCCCCGGACAACCAAATGACCTTGACGGCACAGTTATCTTTTTAGCTTCAGACGCTTCAGAATATATTACAGGGCAGATAATTTTGGTAGATGGGGGGTTCACCACAGGAGCAACAAAAGCAATCGTTTGAGAATATTAAGAAGGCAGGCCGAAAAAGGCCTTGCTCGTGGCGGTTACCGCTTCTGCGAAATTGGCCAAATCCATCCCTTTCAATTCGGCGAGAAGAGCGGCGGTGTGGAGCATAAGGGCCGGCTCATTTATCTTTTGCTTTCGCATCGGCTCCGGCGACATATACGGACAATCGGTCTCAAGCATTAAACTATCCAGCGGCACGATTTTAGCGGCGTCGCGGGTCTTCTCGGCATTTTTGAAAGTAACTACGCCGGTAAAAGAAATATGAAAACCTTTATCGAGGACAATCTTTGCCTGCTGGGCTGAGCCGCTGAAGCAGTGGAAAACTACTCTTTTAACCCCTGAGCCGAACTGCTCTAAAATATCCATAGTCTCATCGAAGGCCTCTCTGCAATGCACAATCACCGGCAGATTCAATTTTTCGGCGACTTTTAGCTGGGCAGCAAAAACTCGTTTCTGGTCTGATGGTTCGAAATAATTGTAATGAAAATCCAGGCCTGTCTCGCCGATGGCAACGACCTTTTCGTTTTGCGCATGCTTTTTCAATTCTGCTATCGTCTCAGCAGTTGCATCTTTTGCATCGTGTGGATGGATTCCGACAGCGGCATACATATTTTCGAATTTGTTGGCAAGTTCGATGGCTTTTCGGTTTTGCTGCGTGTCGGTCCCCACAGTTATCCACTCGGTAATGCCCGCGGCTTTACTGCGTGCCACAACCGCCTCAACATCGCCGGCTAATTCATCAAAAGTCAAATGACA
>JAUVYZ010000152.1 GCA_030602845.1 Phycisphaerae bacterium
GTCAATATGTTATACCGAGTGCTGGGCCAGGGTGATATTAGTCTTTGGGCCGACAGTGACAGCGTAACGCTTGAGAACCTGAGAGGTGGTCCGGTCGTGGAGGATTATTTATACGCTTATGCAGGTCAAAATGGGAATGTGATTAAGGCCCAATGTATTTTCAGGATTCAGGGCAACGTGTCGTTCACGGGCGTCAGATTCAATGCTGTGTACACTGACGGTATCCCTGTGCCGGATGAGAGCAAGACATATACGCTCGAGGCCGGGGGTACGGATATATTTTTCTCTTACCAGACGTTAGCTTTGTCTGACCCGAATGTGTTTGTTACCATCATCGACGAATCTGCACCGGGTTGTATAGCAAAGCCGGCGATGGATTTCAATGACGACTGCAAAGTTGATTTTGCTGATTTTGCTATCTTCTGTATGAGCTGGCTTGACTGCGGGCTCGAACCACCATCGGCTTGTTGGGAATAGATTTTCGTATTTCGTGGTGAGTATGGTGTAGGCCGTATGGCGAAGTTTGCAGGCACGGAGGGATTTTAGCCGCGAAGGCACCAAGAGAAATAGTGGGCACTGCCCAGGCTACAATCTTATCGTTTTGTCAAGGGACGCTGGCTGTTTTAGCGCACACTATATGCATAAAGAAACTCGCCGTGGCGAATGTACAGCCTGCCACCGCAGACTACAGGATGAGCCCAACTTTTACCTTTGCCTCCTTTTGGAATCTTGAATGAGCTGACCAGCTTATGGCCGGCTGGAGTTGGTCGGACAAGTCCCATGACGCCATCTTCGCTTAGTGTGTAGAGCATTCCATCAGCATATGTGAGCGAACCCTTGCCCACGCCCTTGTCCATATACTTGTTCTTTCCGGTTTTCCAGTCCAGGCAGACCCACAGGTTGCTGTTGCGGAAAGTGCTCGTGCCGTAGAGATTTTCATTGAGCAAAAGGACCCCGCCGTGGTGATTATCGAGCTCTTTTGTACGCCATATCTCTTCAAGGGAGGCTTTGCCGTCTTTGACATTAATCTTCCACTTGACGGAGCCTGCCCTCAAGGTGCTGATAAAGACGTGACCATCATGATAGATGGGCATCATCACGTTTTCGTCCGCGTATGACTTGTGTTTGACGTGCCAGAGTAGTTCGCCGGTGTCGGCATTGACTCCGATTATGCCTTTGGAGGTCAGCGTGATGATGATTCGCAGTCCCCGATACTCAGCCAGAGTCGGAGAGGCATAGCCCGCCAGTTCAGACGTGCTGGGTGCTTTCCAAACAACTGCTCTCGTATTCTTGTCCAGTGCAACCATACACGTTTGAGGTCCTCCCGGACAACAAATCACGTGATCTCCATCGACTAACAAGGATTCAGCCAGGGCCCATGTGGTAGTCTTACTTTGGAACTTATCGATAACATTCAACTCCCAAATCTTCTTTCCCGTCCTGGCTTCCAGGCAAACTACATTGCCGAGAGGGCTTTGGTGGAACAGCCGACCCCCATCAATGGTTGGTGTTGCGCGCGTGCCGGGGCGGTCTTTGGTCCAGGCTTTGCCGTTTTTCACTTGCCACACAACTTTGCCATCCAGGTCTAAGGCGGTGACGACTGTATCTTTTTCGATGTTACCGGCTGTGTAGATCATTCCAGCCGCAATCGATACGCTGGAATAACCATGTCCCAGCCCCCTGGCTGTCCAGAGCAGGGCAGGCCCTTCCTCGGGCCAGTTCTTCAAAAGCCCTTTTTCAGCGGAAAGGTTGTCTCGGTTCGGCCCGTGAAATTGAGGCCAGAAGGGATCTTGGTCAGCAGCGTATGCTACACTCGTTAGGATAAGGCCACCGATCAGCATGATAGAGATACATTGCCGGATTATGGCGGGTGACGTGAACATCTGGACTACTCCTTTTCTTAAAACAATAAATTCCGGTAAGCTAAGGGGTGGTGGTTTCAAGCCAATCTTCAGCGAGGACGGCGAAGTCGAGGAAGTTTACTATGCCATCACCAGGTTCTGGGGCCATATCGGCAGATAGGATGCCCGGGGGCTGGAGCCATTGGTCGGCCAATATGGCCAAGTCTTCAAAATTGACGCTGTTATTGCAGTTAAGGTCGGCTGACAGAGTGCCATCGCTGCATAATTTTATGAGATAAACGTCCGACCACTCGTCTGCGCCATAGGACCGAGTGTGACCGGCAATTATGTATCCGCCGTCAGTGGTCTGCTGAACCGAAAGGGCACAGTCATTATCGCTTCCTCCATAGGTCTTTTGCCACGGCATATTTCCATTTGGGTCGGTCTTTATCAGATAAACATCGGCAGACCCTGCGCCATAGGAAGAAGTGTAGCCGGCAATTATGTATCCGTCGTCGGTGGTCTGCTGAACCGAACCGCCATATTCATATTCGCTTCCGCCGAAGGTCTTTTGCCACTGGCTATTTCCATTCGGGTCGGTCTTTATCAGATAGACATCGGAGTCTCCTGCGCCATAAGATTCAGTGTAGCCGGCAATTATGTATCCGCCGTCTGAGGTCTGCTGGACGGACCGGCCAACGTCAGTATTGCTTGCTCCGAAGGTCTTTTGCCACTGGCTATTTCCATTCGGGTCGGTCTTTATCAGATAAACATCATACCCACCTGCGCCGTAGGAAAGAGTGAAACCGGCAATTATGTATTCGCCGTCGGGATATAGATAATTTAGCGGACCAGTGTAGTAGTAAGTTGAGCCAGCAATTATGTATCCACCATCGGAGGTCTGCTGAACCGAACGGCCATAGTCACGATACTTTAGACCTACACCGAAAGAGAAGGTCTCTTGCCATTGCATATTTCCATTTGAATCGGTCTTTATCAGATAAATATCGGATGTTGGTACGTCGTAGCGGAAGTAGGAGGTCGAGCCTGCAATTATGTATCCGTCGTCGGAGGTCTGCTGAACTGAATGACCCTCCTCAAAAGAAAGGCTTCCTCCGAAGGTCTTTTCCCACTCACTATTTCCATTTGGGTCGGTCTTTATAAGATAAACAGTTCCTGCGCCGTAGGACAAAGTTGTGCCGGCAATTATGTATCCGCCATCTGAGGTCTGCTGAACGGACCAGCCGATGTCAGCATCGCTTCCACCGAAGGTCTTTTGCCAGAGCATATTCCCGGCCGAATCAGTCTTTACTAGATAAACATCCCAGTCTCCTGCCCCGTAGGACCGAGTCCAGCCGGCAATTATGTACCCGCCTTCGGTGGTCTGCTGAACCGAAAAGGCCTCCTCCTCAGTATTTCCACCGAAGGTCTTTTGCCACTGGAGAGGCGGGGCGCCGGCAAGGGTGAGTTCAAAGGACAGGAAAACGAAGGATAGAACGGCGGGTAAGAGGCGAATGAGTGTTTTCATATTCGTTAGCCGCTCAAGGATATGGTTTTGTGTCTGGAGAAAGGGCCGAGAAGTGAAGAACAGTCTAAAGAATAGGTTTGCCACCTCAGGCCTCCTGAAAGCAAACAGGTCCAAAGAGAGCACCACGATAGCAAAAGAGCTGCTCTGAAGTATTAGACTAACATTTAACTATATCAAATCAGGGCGTGAAAAGCAAAGGAATTAGAGGATATATTTGAATTTTTTTTAATAGATTCCTCGACTCCGCGATGCTGCGCATCGCTGCGCTCGGAATGACGGAGTTCAGACGACAAAGGACAGAAGACGAAGGGCGGAGGACAGAGGGCAGAGGACGGAGGACGGATGGTGAATATCGAATCCGTCCCGTCTGAAGCCGGGCCGGACCTGGACGGCATCGAACAAGGAATATCGAATTATGAAGGGAGGAGACAGAGGACAGAGGACAGAGGACAGAGGACGGAGGACGGATTGCGTCGCCGTGCCGGCGACGGCTAAACGACGCCGCAATAAATTGCGGGGGTAAATAAGCTTTTCTACCCCGCACTTACGTTTGGGGCTCTGTTATTTTACTTTTATTTCGGTTTGGCTTTGAGCTTTTTGTCGGCCTTTTCCCAGGCCTTGCGGATGTCGTCGGTGGGCTGAAATCGAAACCAGAGGATAAAACCTTCGGACCGTTCGGCTTTGCCGTAATAATGGTCCGCGGTGACGAGTTTGCCGTTAGAGTGAATAAAGACGAACAACTTGGCAATGCCGGTCTGCTCTACGCCACGGGCCAATGCCAACTCGGGTAGGGGGGTGGGTGAGCCGGGAATGGGAAGCGAGGGAATTCCCAAAAGAGTACTTTTATATTCTGTGCCAAGTGTGCCTGAGGATATTTCAGCTATATAATCAGCTTCGTCGGCGTTTTCGACGAGAACAGCGCCGATTTGTGCAAAACGGGCCCGCACCGCCGTCTTGACGTATTCAATGTCGTAGGATTTTAGATTGGTGAAGTCGAGGTAAGTTTTTTTGCCGGCAACCTGGGTGATGCGGAACTTGGCGATGGCGTTGTCAACGGCTCCGGAGAGCAAAAGCTGCTCAATGGCGGTGCGCTGTGTGTTGGTGAAATTTCGTGTAGTGCAGCCGATTATAAAGATTAGTAAAATACTTGCAGCAATAATATATTTCATTTTTGGCCTCGCGAAAAACATAGTATAAGCTGGTCTCTGGCTGTATGTCAATTATGTTTTGGGGAGAGTGGTTTTCACCACCCCCAAACAAGTTTGAGGGTGCCACCCGACGAGAAAATAAATGATTATTGATTATTGATTATTTTTTTGGCAAGTCCAACACCCTCTTGCATTTTGGGCATCGAACCTTGTTAGCCTTAAAATTCGGTGGGATTTTTAGTTTCAAACCGCATAAACAAGTTAAGAAAACAAATTGGTTGACCCTTCTCATAATGTCGCCGACCTGCCGCATCTGTGTTTTGAGCCGCTCTTTCTTTTTGGCTTCTGTGCTAGCTTGGCGCAAAGCGATGTCCTCCTTGGTCAGAGCGGAAGGGGGGATGACTGTCTTTGTGTGTGTTATATCACTGAAAGACCTGGAGTAATCTTTAAAAGATGCGCCGTGGGTCATACGGCGGAGGATTTTTATCCTTTCGGAAATTGGGGGGTGAGTGCTGGTCAGGTCGGATAATTTCATCTGCTTCTTTTTCTTGAAGGGATTGACAATGTACATCGGGGCGGTAACCTTATTTACGGTGGCCAACTGCGGCGACTTATCATTGGCGATTTTTTCGAGAGCTCCGGCGAGGCCTTCGGGATAGCGAGTTAATCTGGCGGCGCCGGCGTCGGCGAGGTATTCGCGTTTTCTTGAAAGGGCGTAATATAACAGATATGCCATTAAGGGGGCGAGGATTGCGGCCACTATGGCAATTATGAGCATAATAATCTGCGCCTGACCGCCTCCTTTTCCACCGCCTGAGAATCTTCTGCGGGAGCCCATTGAGCTGTAGAACATACTTCGCAAAAAGACCTGTGAGAGTAAGACGATTGAGCCGAGCATAATTCCGGCGAGCGTTACGAAAAGGATGTCACGGTGGAGGATATGACTTATTTCGTGTGCGATGACGCCCTGGAGCTCATCACGGTTGAGCCGGCCGAGGAGGCCTGCGGTTACGGCTACAGAGGCGGTTTCCGGTTTTCGGCCGGTCGCAAAGGCATTGGGTGCGGGGTCGTTGATGATATAAACTTTGGGCATAGGCAGGCCGGCAGCGATTTTCATTTCTTCGACAACGTTGAATAGCTGGGGGTGGACATCGTGAGTGA
>JAUVYZ010000199.1 GCA_030602845.1 Phycisphaerae bacterium
GCGATTTTAATCCGCAGGATGCGCTGACGAATTTCAAGAACCATCGCTTTGTAAAGAAATTTATAGATGGAGGGGAGGTAGTAGAGGCAGGCGCAAAGATGATTCCCGAAGGCGGATATTACGCCATTCCAAGAGATGCAGAAACCGGCAGTATAGGTAAAGGAAACGTGATGATTTTGGGCGACAGCGCCGGCTTTGTAAATATGCTCAAAATTAAGGGGCTGCACAGCGCTATTGATTCAGGCACCCAGGCGGCAAAAGCCATTGCTGAAAATCTAAACAACCCCGAGGCGGCAGCATCGAGATATACCGAGCTGATTGGCCAATCGAATGTCGCCGGGGAGATGGCCTCGGCAAAGAACTTCCGGCAGACGGTCGCGAAGTTCGGGCCTTTGCAGGGAATGCCGCTGTCGGTTCTGGCTTCACTGCTGCCGAAATTTAAGACCGAATGTGACTACGAGGCGATGACCATCGCACCATACCGACTCAAAGGCAATCAGGAATACGATAAGGACACCTTTACCGCAATGGCAGCGACCGAGCATCGCGAAGAGCAGCCCTCACATCTGACGATTCTGGATTCGGATATTTGCAGGACCAGATGCACACCGCAGTTCGACAGTCCCTGTATTACATTCTGCCCGGCGGGGGTTTATGAGACGGTGCACGATGAAGTAAAGCCGGCCAACCCATCCAACTGCCTGCACTGCAAGACCTGCCAGAGGAAGTGTCCGTTCGACAATATCAGGTGGACGGTTCCGGAAGGCGGCGGCGGACCACGCTATAAGCAAATGTAAGAAACACATATCACAATAGAATCAAGAACATAGAATCCCGCAAACAACCAGTGCATAAGTTATAAGTGCATTACACACTTGCCCTCCTGCGCATTTATATAGGACTTAGAAACCTGGCCGCTCCTATAAAAACACTACAGCAGCCACTGCATTTTAGATATGTGCTGTGAAAAGACACGTCCAGATAAAGTGGCTTTTTTATAAGACCGATAGCATATAGGGAGAAATGCAAAACTATGTTTTTAGTTCTCTAATAGTAAACAGAGGGACAATTATGTCGGCTCAGTCAACCCCGTTAGAAATTCCAGACAGGGCAAGAGAGACGGATACTGGATACTCGATACTCGATACTCGACGAGAATCCAGAATCCAGAATCGAGAATCGAGAATGGGGTCAAGGCAGGCAAAAGTTTTTGTAATACTGCTGGTTTCAATGACAGTCGCGGCAATAATCTTAATGGCCCTGGGCAATAATCCTCCCTCCGCCGGTGCATTTTGTCTTTCACGCTATTACCGTCTTGACCCTGTCGAAAAGACTATAACGTCTCGAGCCGCCCAATCTTCAGGCCGCTGGAGCTGCATCGAAATTTACTATAGCGGCACCAAAGCCGGCAACATTGAGCAGTTGGCCTCGTTGAGCGGCCTGGCCGGCCCCGAAGATATCAACTGTCACTTTGTTATCTGCAACGGCCTCGGCGGCGGCAACGGCCAAATACAAACGACCGAAAAATGGCAGAGACAATGGTCAATCATACCAGGCCGAAACTGGCACGGCAACGGTCAGACTATTCGCATCTGTGTTATAGCTGACGGCAAAACCGCCCGCCCAACTGACTTTCAGATAAAAAGCTTAGAGGCACTCGTGGAAGCGCTGGACAGAAAGTTCAACATTCGGCCCGAATCCATCTGCTACCCCGGCGATTGGTGGTAGCGACAAGCCCCTGTAAAAGCCCGCAACCTGTTCCGGTGGTCTTGCCGGATTCGCCCAAGCCGGATTGCCCACTCTCTTTCCGGAAACAGCTTTTGCAGCATCGCTATTTATAGGACTTACAAATCCGGCTCGTCCTATAAAAACGCCGGAACATAGAGTCCATTGCGGGTATGTATGAAAAGGTTAATCTATGTAAAGTGCCAATTCGATAAGACCGATACCAGCGATACAAAGCGTAAGTGCAAACAGCTGCGAAGTTTTACCCAGATTCGCCGCTCGCACCTGCGGTTACGCGAGTGCAGGCGAAAGCGAATTGCCCCGTGTTTTTCGGGAGACAAAATATTGTAGTAAATGAAGAGGCGGCTGTTGGCACCGGAAAAGTGAAAATTGAGAAAGGAGTCGAAAAATGCTACTGGACACAGTCTTAGGCTGGTTTAGCATGGATATGGGCATTGACCTCGGTACTTGTACTACCCTGGTATGTGTCCGCGGTGAAGGTATTGTCCTTGACGAGCCATCAGTAGTTGCAGTTCGCAAAGGGACCAATGTTGTCCTGAACAACGGCGAAGCGGTCGGCCTGGTTGCGCGTGAAATGCTCGGCAAAACGCCCGGCTCAATCAGCGCAATAAGACCTCTCAAAGATGGCGTAATCAGTGACTTCGAAATCACCGAGGCGATGCTGAGCTATTTTATCCACAAAGTGCACGGCAGGGGCAACCTGGTCAGGCCCCGTGTGGTAATTGCCGTGCCGAGCGGAATAACGGCGGTTGAACGCCGGGCCGTCATAGACAGCGCCGAACGTGCAGGCGCCCGAAAGATCTATCTCGTCGATGAGCCAATGGCGGCAGGCATCGGAGCCGAGCTGCCAATCACAGACCCCACCGCCTCAATGATTGTCGACATCGGGGGCGGAACCACCGAAGTGGCCATAATGAGTCTGGCCGACATCGCCACCTCTGAATCAATCCGCGTCGGAGGCAACGATATGGATGAAGCGATAATCAATCACCTTAAAAGAACATACAACCTGCTTATCGGCGAGGCAAGGGCCGAGAAAGTCAAGATAGAAATCGGCTCTGCGGCACCACTCGAAGAGGAGATGACAATGGAAGTGGCTGGAAGAGACACCGTCTCTGGCCTGCCGAGAAAAATCGTTATAACGAGTGAGGAAATCCGTGAAGCCCTTCGCGAACCCATCGCTGCAATCATAAATGCAGTTACGACAACGCTGGAAAAGGCCCAGCCGGAACTGGCCGCCGATTTGATCGACAACGGCATGCATATCTGCGGCGGCGGCTCACTGCTGCGGGAAATGGATACTATACTGGCAAACGCAACCGGCTTGAAGGTCACAAGAGTCGAGGACCCGATGAGTTCCGTGGCACGCGGTACCAGCGTATATATGGAAAATCTGGAGTTGTGGAAGGATACAATGAGCAATGGCGAGCATGGATGGTAATGAAAAGAATTATCGATTAACAACGGAACATCTTCGTGTCCCGTCGGAAACGGGGTGCGAATAACAAATATGGCGAGGGCACAAAACAGAGTCTCTGAACGAATATTACTTACCTGGTTTATATTAACCGGGCTTATTTTCCTCTTTACCTCACAGAATCTCACAAATAAATTTCAGTTTGCTTTTGCTCGCATTTTGCGCGGGCCTTTAAGTATCGGCAGAAGCATTTCGCTTTCCGCACGTACGCAGTCCGCCGGCGGCGGATTTGCGGACGTCGTCAGCCGCAGTAAATACAACCGGCTCCGGAACCATCTTGCCAACACTACAGAATGGCTGGCTCAGGAACGCCAAAAGGTTGAAAAGCTGTCGGGACTGCACGATAGGGCTGTTTGGAAAGGCGTGAATTTCGTGTTGGCTGATGTTATCACCGCCTCCGGCAATTCGCACAACCGGCTTATTATCAACCGCGGCGAAAGCGACGGCCTGGCTAAGGGACAGTTCGTCCTCGGCGACTACAGTATCATCGGAACCATATCCGACGTTGACTCCCGCACAGCTCAGGTCAAGCTGTTTACAGACCCGACATCCAGAATAGCGGTAAAGATAGAAGGATTAAATATAGACAGGGTAATGCAGGGCAACGGCAACAATTCCGCCAGGGTTCAGCACCTCGCGGCAAAGCACAAGGTTAAAATCGGCGTTGTTGTTTATGCCGGCAAAAAGCCGGGGTTTCTGGATGTCCCGATGATTATAGGAACGGTCGCCCAATGCAAAAGGGGCGATGAAAATCCGCTGCTCTGGGATATAATAGTCAAACCTGCCTGCGACATAGAAAGACTAAACACCGTAAACGTAATCATAATGAACCCGCAGGAGTAGTTGAGGTCTGCCAGCCGCGCCGGTCGTATAGTTACAAATGCCTGAACAAAAAAGTCGAACCTGCCCAATTAGCCATATTGCCCATCCCCCCCAAAAAAAGCAACAATTTGCTTGACATCTTTCTCTCAATCAGATACATTACCAAACAGAAATGGTGAGGAGGCGTGTTTTTGGTCGCTGCCTGGCCTTCCTGCCATAAAAAGCAGTTTTTATTTAGCCCAAAAGTGGCAAAGGAGGTAAAAAAATGGCTAATTTAAGCAAAACTTTCGGCCTGTCAGGGGAAAAGCACGCTCAATCGCTTACTGGCAAACAAAGCGAAGATTGTAGGGTGGGCTTCAGCCCACCAATCCCGACTAAACGAAGCGGTAAATTAACAATTCCGTTACTTCTATTGCTTGCCATTAGCTTTTCCGCCCAGGCCCAGGCCAAATACGGCGGCGGTACGGGAGGGCTGAATGACC
>JAUVYZ010000154.1 GCA_030602845.1 Phycisphaerae bacterium
ATTAACGCATACGAGAAGCCGTACTTTGCGAAGGTCGGGTACTATCCGATGTTTTTGATGCCGCCTGGCAAAATCGGCGGAGGTTTTGGGGATAGCGCCTGGCGCAAGACTGCTTCACGCAATGTGCCGCTGATGAGCCAGTTGGCGGCGCAGGGGCGCAATGGGCACTGGCAATGGTACGTCGAGCAGATGGGCGGGGCGAGGGAGACGAGTGGTTATATCGGTTTCATTCGCGGCGCGCTGCCGAAGGTCCGGGCCAAGCCGCCTGATGAGCTGCCTGCGTCGAGACTCTTCAGCGGCACGGGGCAAGCTTATCTCAATACGACGCTGAAGGACGCAAGAGAGGACGTGCAAGTCGTCTTCAAGTCGAGTCCGTTCGGCACGCAGTCGCACGGCAATGAGGCGAACAATTCGTTTGTACTCTGGGCGTACGGGCAGCGACTACTGGTCCGAAGCGGGCACTACGACTCCTACGGAAGCGACCACCACCGCAATTGGGTGTGGAGCACGCGCTCGGTCAACAATATCACGGTTAACGGCCAGGGGCAGGGGAAGCGTACTGCGAAGGCACAGGGCAAAATCGTTGGTTTCAAGACCACTGCATCAATGGACATCGTTGTTGGGGAAGCGGGACAAGCGTATGAGCCAGCGCTCGAGCGTTTCACGCGTGCCATCATTTTTGTCAAGCCGGAACTGGTTGTCGTTTACGACCGCCTGGAGGCCAAAGAACCCTCGACGTTTGAATACTGGCTTCACGCCATCAAAAAAATTGACGTGGAAGGCCAGCACAGCATCCGAGTCCGAAACGATGACGTGGTTTGTGATATTAATTTTCTAACGCCTTCGGGATTGGATTTCGTTCAAACCGACGAATATGACCCGAATCCACGGCCTCGTATCAAGGAGCGGGAATGGCACCTGACGGCGACGACGCCGGAGAAAAAGAAACGCATCGAGTTCGTGACGCTCTATCGTCCGCATCGAATCAAGGACCAGGTGCCAAACGAGGCCGGTCTAGAGCAAATTAAGGGCGGTTATGCGCTGAAAGTGAAACTTTCCGACGGCGAGTTCGTGGCCCTTCTTCCCACCGACGACCGTGCCACTCTGAGGGCGCACGGCCTGAAGAGCAAAGGGGCAATTAAAGGCCGGCTGAAGCGGGTCGGCAAGCCGGCCGAAATACTCGGGCTCGAGGAGTAATTGGAGGAGAAGCCGGCTTGACGTTTTCGCGAGATTCGGGTATGTTTGTATTGATTTATGGTGGCAAGCTACCATAGATGGACCCGCTGCTTCGATTTTGCGAAGCCCCTCGGTTTGCTTCGCAAGAAGCAGAGGGGCAAGCAAAACGGCGGGTCTGAGAAATTCTGGTTAAAATTTATTGCTTGTAAAAAGGTGAAGACCATAAAGAAAATTAGCCGGCGAAGGTTTTTGAAAAAGGCCACAGGTGTTGGCCTGGGGGCAATTGGATTTGGGTTCCCGCAAAGCGGGGTCCCTCCATATATTATTCCCTCGTCCGCCCTGGGTAAAGCCGACACCGCTGCTGCGAGCCCCGCCCCTGCGGCAGGGGTCGGGGCGAGTAATCGTGTCGTAATGGGCTGCATCGGGGTCGGCCCGCGAGGACGGCTGAACACACGGGGGCTGATGCACTATGGGGCACAGGTGGTCGCGGTTTGCGACGTCGATGCCGAGGCACGCGCACTGGCCAAGAAGGAAGTGGAAGACCACTATACCGGCAAGCAGGGGCGAGAGAAGTACACAGGATGCGCAACCTACAATGACTTCCGTGACCTGCTTGCCCGCGATGATATCGATGCCGTGATGATTGCAACGCCGGACCACTGGCACGTTCCCATCGCCATTTCAGCGGTGAAGGCAGGCAAGGACATCTATGTCGAAAAGCCCCTCGGGGTAACGATTGCCGAGGGCCAGGCGTTGAGGGATACCGTCCGCCGGTATGGGGTTGTCTTCATGCACGGCACCGAACAACGGTCATTCAGCCAGTTTCGATTCGCGTGCGAGCTGGTTCGCAACAAACGAATCGGCGAACTGCAGACAATCAAAGTTGCCTGCCCGGGCGGCCAACAGACGGGCGTGTATCCGCCTATGCCGGCGCCAAAGGGACTCGACTGGGACATGTGGCTCGGCCCAGCTCCGTGGGTACCGTACACAAAGGCGCGACTTCGTCCGGGCCCCAATCAAGGTTGGTACTTCATCTCCGACTATGCCTCGAGCGGCTTCGTGGCCGGATGGGGTGTCCACCATATTGATATTGCTCAATGGGCCCTCGATGCGGACCACAGCGGTCCGGTTAAGATCGACGGACAAGGGGTATTCCCCAAAAATGGTCTCTGGGATACACCCCTGACCTGGAATATCGACTATACGTATGGCAATGGTGTGCGGGTGAACTTCACGGATAATAGCAAGAACCGTCAGGGCGTTCGCTTCGAGGGAACCGAAGGCTGGATTCACGTTACGCGCAGCTCAATCGAGGCAGAGCCAAAGTCGGTGCTGCGTTCGGTCATCGGTCCAGACGAGATTCATCTGTATAAGTGCGACAGCGACGACGGGAATTTTGTCGAGTGCGTCAAGACCCGGTCGGCGACCTGTTCGCCCATTGAAGCTGCGCACCGGTCCACGACGGCCTGCTACCTGGGTTACATTTCGGTCCTGCTCGGGCGCAAGCTGAGATGGGACCCCGACGCCGAGCGATTTGTCAACGACGAACAGGCCAACAGAATGCTGTCACGGTCGATGCGCAGCCCGTGGCATTTGTAAAAAACCAGTAATTTTTCAATAGAGACTCTTGAGGAGGTGGCAGAGTAAGATGGCCAAGCCCTTCGACATTGCTCAGGACAAGGATATGGAACAACTGTACGCCGAACGGCTGAAGCGCTACGTTACCGCAATGCGGAACGAAAAACCGGATAAGATTCCGATTCGTCCATTTGTTGCTGAGTTCACGGCCAAGTACGCCGGGTACACCTGCCAGGAGGTAACTCACGATTTCGAGAAGGCATTTGCGGCCGCCCGCAAGTGTGCAGCGGATTTCGACTGGGACGCCGTGGTCGGCAATATGGTTTACGTTTGGACGGGGCTGACGCAGGCCATCGGGACGAAGTACTACGCAGTTCCCGGAATCGATATTTCTCCTGATATCGGCTTTCAATATCGTGAGCCGTCCGAGGAAGAGGCATTTATGAAGCCGGACGAATATGACCAGTTCATCGAGGACCCGACCGGATTTTTGTTCAACGTCTGGCTTCCGCGCATCTCGGCTGATGTAGTGGAGATAGGCGAGCCGGCATCGTATAGGAACAACCTGTCGTTTTTGAAGGGTGGGATGGCGATGCTGAATTACTTTAACGCGTTCGGAAAGCAGAATGAATTGCTGCGAACCGAATCGGGGACAGTCTCAGCTATTTCCGGGATTCTCAAGGCACCGTTCGATATTATCGCCGATAAGCTGCGCGGGTATCTTGGTCTGGTTACTGATGTGATGGAGCGGCCGGACAAGGTGCTTGCGGCCTGCGAAGCCCTGATGCCGCACCTGCTGCACGTGGCCCTTTCCGGTGCGGACCCGGACAAGAATGTTCCAATCGGGTTCTGGATGCATCGTGGATGTGTGCCGTTCTTCTCGCAGGAACATTTCGATAAACTTTACTGGCCGACACTCAAACCAATCATCGAAGGAATCTGGGCCAAGGGACATCAGGTCCTGTTTTATGCTGAAGGCAATTGGAATGCGCATTTGAATGCCTTTGCCGAGCTGCCGGAGAAAGCAATCGTTTATC
Organism: Phycisphaerae bacterium; assembly: GCA_030602845.1. Lineage (GTDB taxonomy): Bacteria > Planctomycetota > Phycisphaerae > Sedimentisphaerales > Anaerobacaceae > JAUVYQ01. Next base: position 3,792 of record JAUVYZ010000154.1, read on the forward strand.
ACGTCGATATGGCTGACATTTTTGAGGTACACAAGGCGATTGGGCACAAGTTCTGCATCAGCGGCGGCATCCCCAATTTTCTGTTAAGCTACGGCACAGCGGACGAGGTGCGCGACTATTGCAAGAAGGTAATCGACGGTGTGGCCCGCGACGGCGGCTACATTATGGACGCCAGCGCTATCGTCCAGGATGACGCCAGGGTTGAAAACATTAAGGCGATGACAGATTTTACCCGTGAATATGGAGTGTACTGATGACTGAACAAAAGAAACCAAAGAGAAAGCCGGGTGTTTGTATCCCCTGGGAGGAGAAGCTCAAGGAGCTGCCCGAGATTTCGGGAGACAAGGAGCTCGTGCAGAAAGTGTGGGAAGACATCGACGCATTAGGCTACGTATACATCTGGCAGTGTTTACTCTCGTTCTGAGAAGCGAGCTAACAATTGGAGATTGTGCTATGGAAGAACGAGCGGTTATCACTCGCCGCAGGTTTATGAAAAAAGCTGCCGGTGTCACGGCTGGGGCAATAGTATTTCCATACATTGTTGCCTCATCGGCATTGGGTAAAGCGGGCAGCGTCGCTGCGAGCAATCGGATTGTAATGGGCTGTATCGGTGTGGGCGGTCGAGGCACAAGTATTATGCGAAGTTTCCTTGCAACAGGTGAAGTCCAGATTATCTGTATTTGCGATGTGGATGCTAACCGCCGTATAAAAGTGAAGGATTTGCTGGCTAACAAATATAACAGCACGGATTGTGCCGCCTATAGCGACTTTCGCAAGCTTGTGGCTCGGGACGACATCGACGCAGTGTCTATTGCAACGCCGGATCACTGGCACGCGCTGCCGGCCATAGCGGCGGCCAAAGCAGGCAAAGCTATCTACTGCGAAAAGCCACTCGGACTTACCATCGACCAAGGCCGGAAAATGGTGGAAGTTGTCCATCGCTACGGAGTGGTCTTTCAGACCGGAACGCAACACCGGTCAGACCAGCGTTTCCACCGGGCTTGCGAACTGGTTCGCAACGGACGGCTCGGTAAACTTCATACTATCGAAGTTGAGATACCAGGCAGCATGTCGCTCGACGGTTTCTATTTTGAACCGGTGCCGGAAGGTCTGGACTACGATATGTGGCTTGGCCCTGCTCCTGAGGCCCCCTATTCGCCCAAACGTGTGCATTCGTTCGGCTGGCGGTGGATTCTTGACCACGCCGGGGGCTGCGTTACCGACTGGGGAGCACACCACATCGACATTGCACAATGGGCCATGGGCACAACTCACACTGGACCGGTCGAGGTTCACGGTAAGGGCGTGTTCCCCAAAGACGGCCTGTTCAATGCGGCTGTCCATTGGCGTTATGAGTGCAAGTACAACAACGGTGTAACCGTGGTATGCTTTGCCAGGGGTGAATTCGTGCCAAGTCAGTATCCCAACGGGATAAAATTCATCGGACAGAAGGGCTGGCTGTTTGTCAACAATAGTGGGATCAATGCCAGCCCCAGATCTATCTTAAAGGAAGAAATCGGCCCCGATGAGGTCCACCTCTACAAGTCGTCAGACCACGCTCGCAACTTTATCGATTGCATTAAAACCAAAAAGCCTACCGCCGCTCCAATTGAACAGGCGCACCGCTCAGTCACGGTTTGCCACCTTGCCAATATTGCTATGCGCCTTGGCCGTAGAATCCGGTGGGACCCTACAGCAGAAAAAATAATCGGAGATGACCAAGCCAACCGAATGCTGTCACGGTCGATGCGCAGCCCGTGGCACCTGTAGAATTGACTATTGGCTATTGAC
>JAUVYZ010000039.1 GCA_030602845.1 Phycisphaerae bacterium
CAAACATAACCGTGCCCGGCCTGACCCTGGCGACCCAGAATTCGGGCTCACCCTTGCCTTTGCCCATTCGTGTTTCCAATGGCTTGGCACTTACCGGTTTGTGCGGAAATATCCTAAGATAGACTTTGCCTTCACGATGCAAGAAATGAGTTGCTGCAACCCGGCCGGCTTCAATGTTCCTGGCGGTTATCCAGCTGTTTTCCAACGCCTGCAAGCCGTATTCACCAAACGCTACAAAATTGCTTCTCGAAGCATTACCCTTCATTTTGCCGCGTTGGCTCTTACGATGCTTAACTCTTTTCGGCATCATTACCATTTTTTCAGACCTTTACAAACCTATATTTAAGGGAGTACCTTCTTCGAAAAAAGGCGACTTTCAACTTCCCTCTACACTTCCTTGCTCTGAGGTATCAGCTTTTGCCGGAGGGGCAGCCGCATCAGCTTTGGCGGTGCTTTTGCCCTGTTGCACCGGCACAGATTTAGACCTGCCACGCCTCTGCATTGGGCCAATACGCCTCGGCGGGCGAGGTCGACGACGAGAGATTGGCTCAACCTCCTCGCCAAATTTGCCTTTATAAATCCAAACTTTAATACCAATCGCTCCGTCTGTTGTTCTTGAAGTTGCTACAGCGTAATCTACATTGGCATCCAGGGTATGCAGCGGGATAGAACCCAGCTTCTGCGTTTCCCTGCGTGCCATTTCGGCGCCCGCCAGCCGTCCGGCACAGATAATTTTAACTCCTTTAGCGCCTGCGTTCATTGCCAATTCGCAATACTGCTTCATTGTACGCCTAAATGAGGCCCGCTTACTTAGCTGTTCGGCAATTGATTCGGCCACCAAAGTAGCATTAAGGTCCGGCTCTTTTATCTCGATAACATTGACGGCTACCTTTCGGCCTGTCATCTCTTCAAGCTCTTCTCGCAACCTATCGACTTCACCACCTCTTGGACCAATGACCACGCCGGGCCGAGCGCTGTGCAATGTTACTTTCACTTCGTTGCGTGTTCGGATTACTTCAACCTTTGCCACCGCACCTTTGGGCATATGACGGTTAAATTTCCTGTCAACATACCGACGGATTTTCTGGTCCTCGACGAGAAAAACGCCGTAATTAGCCTTGGGCGCAAACCAGGTGCTCTGCCATCCAAGCGTTATTCCTGTTCTAAAACCTATTGGCGATACTTTCTGACCCATAATCCCGTATCTCGTATTGCGTACTTACTTTTTCCTTTTCACTTTTTCTTTTTTTCCTTACGCTTGTGTTACTGTTATATGTATGTGACAGGCCTTTTTGTTAATAGGATGCGCTCTACCTCTGTCTTTCGGCATCCATCTTTTTGTGCCGATGCGGTTTCCTGCATCGTCAACACGAGCAGAGCTTACATAGAGATTATCAACGTCAGCCTGCTGCTCGTCGGCATCAGCAACGGCACTTTTTAGAATCTTGTCAATAATCGCTGCCGCCCGTTTTCTTGTGAACTTCAGGATATCCATTGCGTCCTGGACGGTTCGGCCGACTATTAACTGCGTAACCAATCTGACCTTGCGCGCCGACATTGGTGCAAAGCGATAAGACGAACGCCAGTCAGCTATATCATTTACCTCGACAGACAAAGCGGCCGCCAGGCGGCGAACATCACCTGCACGCGGTTCGGGCTTAAAAAGGCCTTTTTGCCAGTTTTTAACAGCCGCTGTTGCTTCCTGCCTGTTGAGACCTCCTCTGACAAGCTGGCTGGCTAACTGCTCCATGTCCATCTGTCGCTGCTGGCAAAGCTCTCTTAACTTATTAGCACTTAACATATTTCGTATCTCGCAGCTCGTGACTCGTGGCCCGATTCACTATCTTATTTTCTTGCTTGAATGACCTTTAAAAGTCCGTGTGGGTGAAAATTCACCCAACTTATGTCCCACCATATCCTCGGTAACAAAAACCTTATGAAATATTTTGCCGTTGTGGACCATAAAGGTAAAGCCCACGAATTCGGGAATTATCGTGCATCTTCTTGCCCAGGTTTTTATCGGCTCACGAGAGCCGGAACCAATTTGCCTGTTGACCTTGATAAACAACTTCTCATCAACGTATGGCCCCTTTTTAAGAGATCTTCCCATATTTCGTATCTCGTATCTCGTATCTCGCTTCAGGAGATACGTATTTCGGTTCTACAGGACCAACTGTCCTCACCTTTTACTCTTACGTCTTCTGATAATCCTCTTGTTACTTGGATTTCTGGGATTTCTTGTCTTTCCACCTTTTGCCAGTACGCCCGTAGGTGAACAGGGATGCCGCCCACCGGCTCGATGGCCTTCTCCACCTCCCAATGGGTGAGCAACTGGGTTCATTGCCACGCCTCTTACGTGAGGTCTTCGGCCCATATGGCGCTTTCGCCCGGCCTTACCGATCCGTATATTTTGGTGGTCCGGGTTGCTCAGCCGGCCAATCGTCGCCCGGCATTCCTTGCGAATCATCCGCATTTCGCCACTTGGCAAAATGATGGTGACCCAATTACCTTCTTTGGCCACAATTTTTGCAGCGCTTCCGGCGCCTCTAACCAGCTTTCCGCCCTGGCCGGCCGTCATTTCGATATTATGAATCTCCAGGCCCGCAGGAATCGCCTCCAGCGGCATTGCATTCCCAATCTTAGGTTCACAAGAGGCGCCACTTTCCAGCCGGTCTCCGGCCTTTATACCAAGAGGCGTCAATATATATCTTTTCTCGCCGTCAGCATAGTGCAGCAGGGATATAAAACAATTTCTGTTAGGGTCGTACTCAATCGTTGCCACCTTTGCGGGGACACCGTCTTTATTACGTTTAAAATCGATAATACGGTAAATTTTTCTTGCCCCGCCGCCTCTGAACCGAGCGGTAGTGACGCCGTGATGATTTCTTCCGCCGGTCTTCTTTATCCGCCTGCAGAGCGACTTCTCGGGCCTGGTCGTAGTCAGTTCGGCATAATCATTTACCGAGCTGTTCCTGCGTCCGGGACTTGTTGGCTTATAAACTCGAATACCCATTTTACTCGTATCTCGTATTGCGTATAGCGTATTTCGCTTAGAACAAATCTATATGGAAATCGGGCTCCAGAAACACAACAGCTTTTTTCCAGCTTGGCGTGGAACCAACGGTCCTGCCTCTGCGGCGATGTTTGCCCTTTCGGTTAGCAGTTTTAACTTTGCGCACCTTAACACTGTATATTTTTTCCACGGCATTTTTTATCTGGATTTTATTAGCCTTTTTATTTACCTCAAAGGAATACGCACTTTTTGTATTCGCAAAGTGCATCCCCTGCTCTGTAATCAAAGGCCGAATTATTATATTATAGTCGTCCACACCAATACCTGTTAATTTTCACCTGCCCGGTCTATGTTCAAAACAGACAAAAGCGCCTCTTTGGTGAACAGCATTTTCTGATGGCTGCAAATGGCGCCGGCGTTCAATTCAGCTACAGGGATAACAGCCACTCTCGGAATGTTTTTAGCTGATTTATAAAGATTTGCGTCTACGGAGCTAATCGTCACGAGGCAACTGCGTTCAATCTTTAAATTACTCAGAACGCTTACAAAATCGCCGGTGTGCGGCTTCTCAAAGTTCAGTCCATCAACCACCACAACGTTGTTACTCAAAAGCTTTGCTAATATTGCCGAGTCTCTGGCCAATCTTCTTTGCTTTTTAGGCATACGTTTCCGGAAATCTCTGGCAACCTTGGCAAAGGTGACGCCGCCGCCGACACGTTTGCCGGTTCTGCGGTTGCCAACTCGGGCAAATCCCGTGCCTTTTTGCCTGAAGAGCTTTCTGCCCGAGCCGACCACCATACTTCTGCCTTTGGTTGCGGCTGTTCCCACACGCTTGTTGGCCTGATACATAACAATCGCCTGCTTGAGCAATGGGTATCTGACCGAGCCGCCCAAAGCCGACTCGTCGACCTTTACGCTGTCAACCTCCTGGCCATCTGTGTTGTAAACAGCCAAATCAATCATTTTTAAATTTCTGTTCTCGAATTACTCAGGCCTTTTTGGCACTACGGACGAAACAATAGCCGCCGGCGGGGCCTGGTACAGGACCTTTGACGACTAATAAATTGTTTTCTTCATCTATCGCTACCAGCCTATGACTTTTCGTTGTAACCCGACGGTTGCCCATATGCCCTGCCATTTTCTTGCCTTTTTTTGGGCTTCCGCCGTGTCCGGCATCGCTGGCGAAACTCGATATTGAGCCAGGCGCTCTGTGTTTTCGTTCCGTGCCGTGCGAGGCCGGGAAACCGCTAAAGCCATGCCGCTTCATCACCCCGGCGAAGCCTTTGCCTTTACTGGTACCTACAACATCGACAGATTTGTCCTCGGCAAAGACCGAGACGGTGATAGAATCTCCGACTTTGTACTCCGGTTCGACATCGTCCGGCAGTCGCATCTCTCTGACGAATTTCTTCGGTGCTGTATCGGCTTTGCGAGCATGTCCGATTTGTGAATTCTTTCTGCGCGAGGGCTTTACATCATCATAACCCAACTGAATGGCATTGTAGCCGTCAGTTTCGGTCGTCTTGACCTGCATAACGGCGCAAGGGCCGGCCTGTATGACCGTAACGGGCAGCAGCTTGCCTGATTCGTCATAGGCCTGAGTCATTCCAACTTTTTTTCCCAATAACATTGCCATTATCTCATATCTCGTGAATCGTATCTCGTTTGAGACCCGAATTATGCCTTAATCTTTACAAAGACGCCAGCCGGCACCACCAAACGATTCAACACCTCGACCGTTCGCGCGTTGGCCTCGTGAATATCAATCAGACGTTTATGAGTCCTCAACTCAAACTGCTCACGCGATTTTTTATCGATGTGGGGACTTCGCAAAACGGTGTATCTCTCAATACGCGTAGGCAACGGCACCGGCCCGCTGACACGGGCATTGGTTTTTCGAGCGTGCTCCACTATCTCCTTAGCAGATGCATCAAGGGCCCTGTGGTCGTAGGCCTCCATTCTAATTCTTATTCTTTCGGTTTCAGTAGCCATAACTTTCCTCTACACTGCCTGATTTCGCGGGGACAAATTATCCCTGCAAACCTTAAAACCCTGAAGTATATCAACTTATAAACCAAAGACAAAACAAAAAAATTCACTCTTAGCGTATAGTTTTTCCATTATCCGCTAAATCTATCTTGTTTGATTTTGGCAGGAAAGGCCTCTTTTTATTGATTATTGACAAGTGAATAATCAATCACAAAATTCGCCTTCCTTAAGAATTCGGGTTCGGACCAATTTGCGGGACCCCATTTTGCGGGTTCCCACTTTGCAAAAAATCGCAAAGTGGGGCCCTGACCAAACGAAACCCCTGCGACCCTTCCAAAGCCATTCATCGGCTTTGGTGTACCCCTAAGTCTAACAGAGTACTTAATAAACCATCCCTGACCACCAAATTACGGATATGCCACAGCCCAACTGGTTCACGCAAAGTCATCCCTGACAATGCTCGCTACGGCTGAAAAACCTGTAAGATATCACGCAAATCAACCGATGTCAACAAAATGTCGACAAAAATCCCGGCTCAAATATAAAAAAATAGCACTATTTTTTAAAGAATAATTTGCCTGGCAAGCTGCTCCGGGACCTTCTCATAGCTCAACGGCTCAATAGTGAAGGTTCCGCGGCCGGCCGTGGCACTTCTAATTTCGCTGGAATACCCAAACATCTCCACCAGGGGCACCTTAGCATCAATTACCCGCATATTTCCGTGAAGGCGACAATCTGTGATTAAGCCCCTTTTTCCAAGCAAATTGCCCTGGACCGCCCCGAAATTGGCCTCCGGGACTATTACTTGAAGCCGCCTTACCGGCTCGAGCAAAACCGGGCCTGCCTCACCGAGAGCCTTTTGTACGGCAATTGCGGCAGCCTGCTCGAAAGCCAGGTCCGAAGAATCCACCGAATGAAATGAGCCGTCAATTAGCGTAACTTTGACTCCCACAACAGGGAAGCCGGTCAACACACCACTGCCCAAAGCGTCCCTGACGCCCCTTTCTACGGCAGGGACATACTCTCTCGGCACAACACCGGATACCACTTTGCTCTCAAATTCAATATCGCGGCTCGGGAGACCCGCCTCCGTCAACAGCGGCTCAAGCATCAAAACAACATGGCCATATTGGCCACGACCACCTGTTTGACGTATGAATTTACCCTCCGCCTGCACCAATTTTGTAATGGCCTCCTTGTAGGCGACCCTTGGCCTGCCAACCCTGACATCAACTCCTAACCTCTTTACCAGTTTGTGCTGGAGTATTTCCAAATGCAGCTCACCCATTCCGCTGATGATTGTCTGGCCTGTTTCGGTATCTACTTTAGATTCAAAAGTCGGGTCTTCACGCCTCAAAACAGCCAGTGCCTCTGCCAATTTTGCCTTTTCTGCCGCGGTTCTGGGTTCTATCGACATAGTAATAACTGTCTGGGGAAACGTAATACTCGGCAGACGGACAGGTTTTTTGGGATCGCAAATTGTATCACCTGTAAGAGTTTGTTTTAGCCCCACAACTGCGACAATATCGCCGGCACTGGCGGAGTCCAAAATTTTTCGCTCGCGGGCGTGCATCTCAAATATCCTGGTAATATTTTCCCGTTTGTTGCGATTTACGTTCAAGACTCTGCTGCCGGACTTTAATGTGCCCTGATAAATCCTTAGAAAGTTCAAATCGCCGTGCACATCGCTGGTAATCTTAAATGCAAGTGCAACCAGACTGCCATTACGGTCGCATTTAACCGATATTTTTTTATTTTTATCAGTTGGTTTGTGTCCGATTAGAACAGGTTTATCCAACGGGGAAGGCAAATACGCCACGACGCCATCGAGCAGTCTTTGCACGCCAATATATTTTAAGGCCGACCCAACAAATACCGGATGAAGCTTGCTGCTTAAAGTTCCTTTTCTAATCGCTCTGTCAATCATTTCAATATCGATTGGCCCGTCGTGGACATAGGCGTCCATCAGCTCGCTGTCATATTCGGCTGCAAGCTCAATCATCCGGTTTCTTTGCTGCTGTGCAATTTGTCGTAAGTCGGCGGGAATTTCAGTCTCTTCAAAGATTACCCCCATCTTTTCGGCCTTATAGAAAACCGCCTGCATTTTAACCAGGTCTATTATCCCGGCAAAAGAGCCCTCCGCTCCGATAGGAATCTGCAACAGAATCGGGTCGGCAAGGAGCTTGTCACGGACACTTTCAACGGTCATCTCAAAATCGGCACCGACTTTATCCATCTTGTTTACAAAGCAAAGGCAGGGCAAGTCGTATTTTTGTCCTTGTCTCCAGACGGTCTCGCTCTGGGCCTGCACACCTTCACTGCCGTCAAATACCGCTACTGCCCCATCGAGAACACGGAGAGACCGTTCAACCTCAGCGGTAAAGTCAATGTGCCCCGGTGTATCAATAAGGTTGATTTCAAAGTTCTTCCAGGGACATTTCGTCGCGGCTGAAGTAATAGTAATGCCTCTTTTTTGCTCCTCTTCCATAAAGTCCATAACGGCGGTGCCGTCGTGGACCTCCCCCATTTTGTAGGTCTTGCCCGTATAGAAAAGAATGCGCTCGGTTACCGTTGTCTTACCGGCGTCGATATGAGCCATAATTCCAATATTACGTAATTTTTTCAACATGCTCGACCCGTTAGAAATCTTCCTTTTTTATCGTCCCGCCCCGTTCTGGAATTTCTAACGGGGCTCGACATCTCTCGTAGCTCGTATTGCGTATATCGTATCTCGTGATTCGTGGTTCGATTCACGAATAAAAAAACTGCCACGGTTTATTTTATAAACGCACCGTGGCAGTCGAAAACTCTCGAATATTACCAGGCAAAGTGGGCAAATGCCTTATTTGCCTCAGCCATTCTATGGATATTTTCGCGGGTGGTCATTGCACCGCCGTGTCCATTATAAGCATCCATCAATTCAGAAGCCAGATGCTGGCACATAGGCTTTCCTTTCCTGCCTCTGGCCGATTCCAATATCCAACGAAAAGCCAGTGATTGCTGGCGTTTTGCGCTTACCTGCATCGGCACCTGATAACTGGCCCCGCCAACACGTTTGCTGCGAACCTCGATCAGCGGTTTTACGTTATTTACTGCTGTCTCGAATACCTCAAGTGGCTAAACATCCTTCACCTTTTTGGATATAACATCCATAGCATCATAAAAAACACGCTGTGCAACGCTTTTCTTACCGTCCCACATCAAACAGTTAATAAACTTCGAAACCAGCTTGCTATTATATGTAGGGTCAGGCTTTAATTGTTGACTTGAAGCTGTAAACCTTTTAGCCATTACTTTTCCTCAAGCTACTTCTGTTTTTTTGCACCATATTTACTTCTACCCTGCTTACGATTAGCGACGCCGGCACAGTCAAGGACGCCGCGGACAATATGATACCGAACGCCCGGCAAATCCCTCACGCGGCCTCCGCGAATTATAACTGTGCTGTGCTCCTGGAGGTTGTGGTCAATACCCGGTATGTAAGCTGTAACTTCCTTGCCATTGGTCAGTCTAACACGGGCGACTTTTCGTAAGGCGGAGTTCGGCTTCTTGGGCGTTTGAGTCCTTACAATCAGACATACACCTCTTTTCTGAGGCGAGCCGCTAATATCAGATATGCGCTTTCGCCCCTTCGACTTCGCTCTTGGACGTCTAACCAACTGGTTTATAGTAGGCATAATTCACTTCCAATCTCAATTTTCGATTTTCAACTGATTCCCAGAGCTTCCTTGACGGCGGCTTCTGCTTTTGCTTCTGCATCTTCGGCTTCTCCGACTTCTGCAAATTCCTTCGGCAACGGAGCTTCTGCAAGGTGCTTAACCTTCATTTCCAGATGGGGCTTGAAAGCCGTACCGGCCGGTATTAGATGGCCGAGTATCACATTTTCTTTCAAACCGTGGAGTCTATCCACTTTACCAGCCAAAGAGGCCTCAGTCAAGACCTTAGTTGTTTCCTGGAAGCTGGCTGCTGCGATAAAGCTCTCCGACCACAGCGAAGCCTTCGTTATTCCCAGAAGCAATGTCTTGGCAGTTGCAGCTTTTGGTTTTCTACCCTTCGCCGGCGTACCGCCAATCATTTCAACCTTTTCGTTGATATTTGCAAGTTCTTTCTTGCCGATAACCTGACCCTCTTCTAAATCAGTTGCATCTCCGACATTGGTAATCTTGACACTATTGGCCAATTTTTCATTCCCCTGTCGGAATATGAATTTATCAGCGACCTCACCCGGCAAAAATGAGCTGTCACCAACAGATTCAATTGTAACCTTTCGCATCATTTGAGCGCTGATAATTTCAATGTGTTTGTCATTGATATTGACATTTTGCGACCGGTAGACATTTTGAATCTCTGCAATCAAATATTTCTGCAATGTTTCCTCGCCTCTGATTCGCAGAATATCGTGCGGAACCAATGGGCCGTCTGTCAAGGCGTCCCCTGCGACAACTTCGTCACCGGTGTGAACATTCAGGTGCCTATCCCGCGGGACGTGGTGTTCTTTCTCCATCCCGGATTCGGAGCGAATTATAATCGTCATTTTGCCCTTGCGTTTATCACTTCGCAGCTCGACGCGGCCCGATATCTCAGCCATTGCGGCAGGCTCTTTAGGCTTGCGTGCTTCAAATACTTCGGTAACTCTGGGCAGGCCGCCCGTGATGTCCTGTGTCCTGCCGGTGGCCCTTGGCTGACGGGCCAGCAGCTGGCCCGCCTGGACCTTCTGGCCTTCAGCAACCTCGATTCTCGCTCGTGCAGGCAGATAGTGAACGTCGAGTATTTTGCCTTCTGAATCTTCTATGATAATTTGCGGATGCTTATCGCCTTTATGCTCGATTACGACAGGCCGGCCTACCCGGCCCTTTCGCTCTTCTTCAATTTCGATTGTCTCGCCTTCGATGATATCTACGAACCGGATAAGACCGGGTACTTCCGCCAAAATTGGCCTACGGTGTGGATCCCACCAGAATAAGCGCTGACCAGCTTTAACCTTTAGACCGTCCTTTAGCACTATGTGAGCACCGTATGGAACTTTGTACCTCTCAAGTTCACGATTTTGGGGGTCGAGAATCGAAATCTCCCCACTCCTTTTCAGAGCTATCCAACCCGCTCTGACTGGTCTCTCGGGTGTCTCGTCCTTATCCTTCCTTTTGGTCCTGCCAATTACGAAAGGTTTTTCTCTTCGGTCTACAAAGTCAGCGGGCTCTTCAACAGCGTTGAGGTCGCGATACTGGACGGTCCCTGCGTGTGTGTTAAACTGCTCCGACTCAAGAATGGCTCTGGAGGCAATGCCGCCGGTATGGAACGTACGCAGCGTCAACTGGGTGCCGGGCTCACCAATTGACTGTGCAGCAATAATACCGATTGCCGAACCTTCCTCGACCAACCCACCGGTACTCATATCCCAGCCATAACACTTCGCACAAATACCAAACGGACTGTCACAGGTCAACGGGCTCCTGACTCTGATGGCATCAAGCCCCAAAGCTTCAATATTTACTGCTGCCTCCGGGGTAATAACCTGGTTCTCACGAATAATCATTTCGTCGGTGATTGGGTTACGAATATTATCTCTGGCGGTTCTGCCGATAATAAGTTGAGAAAACGGCACATC
>JAUVYZ010000129.1 GCA_030602845.1 Phycisphaerae bacterium
TTTCGCCGCGATATACCATTCGGTTTCCTGCTGAGCCTTGCGTGGTGCCGGAAAGGTATAGAGGCAAACCGGAGTTCGACCTCGATGCCTGCATCGGCTGTGGTGCGTGTGTAAATGTCTGCCCAACCGAAGCACTAACCCAAATCGATGACCTTGATGCCAATCCGCCGGTAAGAAAAATCACCCTTCGATACGATACTTGCATCTTTTGCGGCAATTGCAGCGAGAACTGCACGACAGAAACCGGCATAAAGCTCTCACAACAGTGGGATTTGGCCACTATGGACAGAGAAAGCACTATTGAGATTCACGAGTTTGAACTTCAACTATGCGAAAAGTGTGGTGCAATAATAGGCACCAAAAAACATCTCATCTGGCTTTATGAAAAACTTGGCCCATTGGCCTATACCAATCCTTCGCTGTTGATTGCCAAAAGTGGCGAACTGCTTACAGAGCCACAGGATGTTCAGAAGCAGCAACAATCCGGCAAAGACGTACAAACAAGTGATTTTATGGCAATCTTGTGCCCCAAGTGTAAATGCGAACTGAATATCCGCCTGTAAAAGATTGGTAATTGGTAGCTGGTAATTATTTAACCCTTTAACCAATTACCATTTAATCAACAATCTATGGGTATTAACGAACAACTCCTCCAGCAACTAAACAAACTGCGCGGCTCTAAAACACTTATTGTTGGCATCGGCAATACGTTAAAAGGCGACGATGGAGCGGGCCCCTTGGTTTGTCAGCAGCTCCGGTGTGCAAAAGTCTGCGCCGAGTTAATAGATGCCGGCACCGTGCCTGAAAATTATATCCAGACAATTATAAAAAAGGCTCCGCAGAATCTGCTCATCATTGATGCTGTCGACTTTGGAGCCTCGCCTGGAACGGTAAAAGTATTCAAACCTGAACAATTAAACTCTTTGGTTATTTCCACGCATACGCTTTCGCCCCACTTATTTGTTGATATGGTCTGCCAGAATATCAAGGTTGACGTGTATTTTGTTGGGATTCAACCTGCACAAACGCAACTGGGACAATCCGTGTCTCCACAGGTAAGCCAGGCAGTCCAGCGGCTTTCACACATCCTTACCGGGATTTTCCCGCCCGGAAGATAAAACAACCGTGCAGGAACCCTATTTGCGACTTGACATATCACCGCGATGCTGCTTAGCTTGTGCGCTTATCAACGTTGCCTGATGGGGTGTTAATTCAAATGCGCGAAGTTGAAACGGCTCAAAGCTAAGCATGATGTTGTTGCCCGATGCATCGAGTTGGTCGATACTGCTCAATGATTTGAGATGCACCGGTTGGTCAAAGGATAAAGTAAGCGCAATCGTGTGAGGCTTGTGATTGACCAGATAAAGCAAACGAGATTGGCTGCCAACCCATTCCCTGCCGCGCACAGGTTCAACCAGCGATGGCAAATCGCGCCAGTCTGTTGTAGGCAACTGCTTGAATATGACTGCGAATTCCCTCAGAACGTCCTCACGCCCAATCGTGCCAACGGAGAAGCCTCCAGTAGTTAGAATTGCGGGGTCCAGCTCCGAGAGCCAGTATGCGAATAGCTCAAGGAAGTTCCTGTCGGCAGGTAGCACTGCGGATGCACGCCAGTTCATCGGTCCCCACCACAGACATTTGAGCGGATGTTCGCGGCCGAAAGAGCTTTCAAAGTAACGGTTGTGCAGGTTAATGCCACATGCGCCTGGTTTGTCAAACCACTTTGTAACGCTCGCATCGAAGTTGATTTCCCGAGAGAGATTCAATTGCGATGGCGTGCACGAACCAGTCGCTTTACAGTAACGATAGTCAGCGGGATACAGTGTGCGTGTCAATATGATGTCCTTCTTATTTTTGAACATTGCAATATCAAGCCCGTTCACGATGCGGTTGTATTCTCGCACAGAGCGACCATACTTATCCCACGCTGAGGCATCATCAGGGGTCAGGTCGCAGTAGCCAACGGGTGTATAGACTGCGAGCACCAGCTTCAGATCGCCACGCTTGCGTTTGACTCGCTCTGCAATCACCATGATATTTTCGTAAATCTTGCGGCAGCGCCAGTCAATCCATTTCTCACGTACGTGTTTCATTAACCACTGATGGCGCTTCGTGAACCGCTGTGGTTCCGTCGGCGATGCGAGCACCTTGATGCCCGTTTCGCGTTCAAATAACGAGACCGTGTGGTCACCGTAGTCCACATCGAGTGAACCCCACCATAACAAGCTTGGCGTAGCAAGGTGCAATGAAATGCCGGCGAATGCAGGATGGTCGCCATACCGCTCAAGAATCTCATCAACCAGCCGCAGCACTTGTTGCTTCACCTTCGGGTGAATCGGGTTGAACATCGGTGGAAAATGATGAAACGTTTTCTTGATGAGCTGCCCATCTTTGTTCATGCACAGCGGTGTATCCGCTCCTTGCTGCACTTTAGATTCATCATCGACTGCGGTCTCGCGCAACGATGGCAGTGAATGCAGCCATATCGAGCCAAAAAACTTGGCATCGATAGCATCCAAACGTTCCATCAATATCTCCACAAACCTCTCAGGTGGATGCCGATTGCTGGCGGTGGCTTTTTTGGTATCCTCGACTTGTGAGGAATACAGCGGACCGGTGTACCAAGCGAGGGGGTAGAACAATACGTTGAAACCTACATATCGCATGTAAATTGTAAGGTTACATGCCGTATGGTCAAAGTCAGCAAACACTGAAGGACCCTTCGTTACACCAAAGCAATGCGAAAGCATCGGATCTTCAAAATACAGCCCGATGAGCCGTTTGGGAATACTGCCATTTTCCTCCGGCCGTTTTTTCATTGATGCACTATACTCGCAGCTATGTGATATCGCTGCTGGAAGCCCGCCTTCTACCTCATACACTTCTACCTTGGACGCCGCCACCGGCTTGCCCTGCTCCCACGTTGTGAACACCAGTCCTTGCTCGCTTACACGTGGGAATACAAGTAATGGCAGTCTCATCATGCGCATCGTAACCGGGAACTCACCGCCGGTCAGGTAACCCGTGTGCGCATTGAACATATCCAAATGCGATGGTGAATAGGTTGACACTTCAGCACACCGCTCCTTGTCGTCGGGGTAGTGCACTACGAACAGATGTGGTGCGCCGGGATGCTCAATACGGAACCTGATGGCAAACCTGCTGAAATTCTTTTCGCCCGCTTCACGATAAGCACCCACCTGAGAGGTAACCACGCGAGAAGTACCAGCGTCACAGAACTGCTCAGGACCTAACGGCTTGGTTAGGTCAATTTCTGTCAGCTTGCGTATGTGCAAATCCTTAGCAGGCGCAGACAACGATGGGAGCACATATACCTGACTTGCTCCGTGTTTGACATTCTTCTGGGATATCCTCTCCTGTGAAACCACTTTTGGCGGCAGCAGGAGCAGTGAGACGACCAAGAAAATCGCTATGTAAATACCGCTCTTTTTCATGATTTACTCCTCCTAAAACTATTGTTCTTGAAGTGTCTAACAGAACCTTGTCAGGACCCTGTATGTTACCATGAGCCTTTCGCTTCGCTCAAGGATAAACTCCGCGGAGGCTCTCTTCTCTTGCCTAAAACAATGAGATTCTTTCCAGAGTGCCGGGATTCGGGCTAAAATTGCCTCACCAAATTAACACCCATTACTAAACCATCGTTGTTTGCCGTGTAAGGCAATACCTCAAACCCTGCTATCTCGAGCTTTTTGTGTTTGCCTGCTACACTATGGCCCACAACCCAGCCGAGGGCCGCACCAAAGACAACGTCACTGGCCCAATGGTCGCCCTCATCCATCATCCTATAGCCCACAAGAGACGCTAACAAGTATGCAGGAATACCTACCTTCGGGCCGTAAAACTCATCCAACACAGAAGCAACCGTAAACGAACTCGAAGTATGACCGCTCGGCCAGCCCCAGCTCTTGCCGTTGGGAGTATGGTTGCCTCTGATAGCTTTCAACCCCACCGTAGTCAGTCCCGTCACCGAAAGTGCCGTCATCATTGTCCACGCCCGCTGTTTGTTAAACTCATCCTGATTATTAGCACTGATGGCATACCAGAGACCGGTGGCTGCAAAATGCGTCCCCGGGCCGCCGATTGCCTTAAGGGTCTCGCTTGCAAAGCCGTCAATGGCTTGATGTCTCTCGAAGTTCTCGTTAAGGTTGCGATCGGCATCACTGTTATGCATCGCAATACTTGCCCCTCCGGCCAGTAATAGAACTGTCATATTATCTGCTCTCAAAAACGTGTCTTTTGAATCTTTGATAATTCGGTCTGGCCAATTGGCAAAATCGCTTCGGAAAGATTCAAAGAAATTGCCTGTTCCGGATAAATTATTCGTCTGATTTGCACAGCCGGCAGCTAAAATCAAGCCCACGCAGGCAAACCTAAGCCAGTATTGGTTCCGGTAATATACACTCATTTGGAAAAGTCCGCCCGAACCTCATCCTTAAACAAGTCCCGCAACGGCTCAATCAGCTCAAAACCCAACTCCGCCGGCAGCCCGCCTACGTTGTGATGCAGTTTTATATTTGCCGACAGACTACCGTCTTTAGAACCCGACTCAATAACATCAGGATAAAGTGTCCCCTGGGTAAGAAACTTTGCATTGGCGATTTTTCCAGCTCCGGACTTAAAGGCCTTCAGGGACCCCGTCTTGCGGGAACCCAAAGCAGGGGGTATTCGTATTTCGAATTTATCTTTTGCTGTTGTGTATTAATCTTCAAAAGGTACAGTCGTCGAGTAGTTCGGTGCTTCTTTGGTTATCTGTATATCGTGCGGATGCGATTCGCTAACTGACGCTTTGCTTTGCCGGACGAATCGCCCGTTCTTCCTTAGCTCTTCGATATTTCGTGCGCCGCAATAACCCATACCAGCCCGCAGTCCGCCAACCAGTTGATAGACAAAATCACCCAGTGTCCCGCGGTATGGCACTCGCCCTTCTACGCCTTCCGGCACAAGCTTGTCTTTCTCCGTGGAGCTTTTTTGCCCATATCTGTCGGCAGAACCTTTCACCATCGCCCCTAAAGAGCCCATACCTCTGTATTCTTTGAACTGCCTGCCCTTGTAGATAACCAATTGGCCCGGACTTTCCTTCAGACCCGCAAACAGTGAGCCTATCATTACACTTGAAGCCCCAGCCGCAATTGCCTTGGTTATATCGCCCGACTGCCTTATCCCACCGTCGGCAATAACCGGAATATTATGCTTTTCTGCCGCTCTGGCGCAGTCGATTATCGCGGATATTTGCGGCACTCCTACACCGGATATTATCCTGGTGGTACAAATTGCACCGGCACCGATGCCGACCTTTACGGCATTTGCACCAGCAGCTATCAAATCCTCCGCCGCCTTCGCCGTTACAATATTGCCCACAATCACATCGATCTTATATTTGCTTTTGATTGTCTTTACTGTATCGATAACATTTTGCGAATGGCCGTGGGCGGTATCGACCACGATAACATCGACCTCCGCTGCTATTAGAGCCCTGATTCGCTCGTAATCGCCAACGCCTACCGCTGCTCCGACTCGTAGCCGGCCTCGCCTGTCCCTCGCTGCCAGCGGATATTGCTGAACCCGGTCAATATCCCTCATCGTAATCAGGCCCGCCAGCTTGCCTTGGGCATTAACCAAAAGTAACTTCTCAATCTTGTGTTTTTGCAGAATTTCCTTTGCCTGTTCGAGTGTCGTCTCAGCCGGGCCCGTAACAAGATTAGTTTTTGTCATTACAGAACTTATTTTGACATCATAGTCTTTGAGAAATTTCAGGTCCCTGCGCGTCAAAATACCCACCAGCCTCTTGCCCTCGACGATTGGGATGCCCGAGACATTCTGTTCATTCATCAGCTCTTGTGCTCTTCTGACAGGCTCACCCGGCGATAATGTTACCGGGTCGAGAATCACCCCGTGCTCAGAGCGCTTGACCTTCACCACCTCTCTTTTTTGTGTCTCGACCGAAAGGTTCTTGTGAATTATCCCGATCCCGCCCTCCTGTGCCAGTGCTATCGCCAGTGCTGCTTCGGTAACAGTGTCCATAGCAGCTGAGACAATCGGGATATTTATTTTGATATTGTCAGTCAACTGCGTACTGGTTTCCGCCTGGCTCGGCACAAAATCGCTCTTCGCCGGCATCAGCAGCACATCATCGAAGGTTA
>JAUVYZ010000076.1 GCA_030602845.1 Phycisphaerae bacterium
GGGCCCGGAGGGTCTGGCTCGCAGCGTGGTTGTCGTTGCTGCATCGGATTCACCTCCGATTCAGCGTGTAAAGGCAGCGTTTGTAGCCGTTACAATCGCCGAATATTTCAGGGACAAGGGCAACGATGTTCTGTTTATGATGGACTCTCTTACTCGTTTTGCACAGGCCCAGCGTCAGATAGGTCTTGCAGCGGGTGAGCCGCCGGCAACAAAGGGGTACTGTCCGAGTGTTTTTTCACTTATGCCAAGACTGATTGAACGTCTGGGCTGCGCCGAGAAGGGGAGCATCACAGGTATTCTGACGGTTCTGGTTGAAAATGATGATTTGACCGACCCTGTGGCCGATAGTGCCAAGAGTCTTCTTGACGGTCACATAGTTCTATCAAGAAAACTGGCTGACCGTGGACATTATCCGGCTGTGGATATTTTGGGAAGCGTGAGCCGATTGATGCCAGCGGTAACGAGCAAAGAGCACAAGTCCGCTGCACAGAAGCTCAAGGAGATATATGCCACCTATATTGACGCGGAAGATTTAATAAGCATCGGTGCGTTTTCGCCGGGCAGCAATCGGCGTATTGACGGAGCGATTTCCTTGATTGACAGGATAAGAGGTTTTCTTGTTCAGCCTATTCGAGAGAGGACCGCTTACGAAGAAACTATCAGGCGATTAACTGCTATTACCCAATCGTGGGATGAGCTTCTGGGTTCCCAAACGCAATAGGTTGCAAGGACCCGTTAAGTGTTGAGAGTTGAAAATTGGAAATTAAATGAAACGATTTGTATGGCGGCTGCAGACCGTTCTCGACATAAAGACAAAGGAGGAAGAAGCAAGAAGAACTGAGCTGCTTAAGATAATCGAAAAGCTGGCCGAGGCACAAGGTAAGCAGCTAAGTCAGCAGAGGATATTGGAAGATATAATCTCGGTCATAACCGGGAAGAAATCTCAGGAGCGATTAGGCGAACAAGAGTTTTTTTTGAAATGTTCGGTAACAATTGATGAGCTGATTAAAAAGCTCAAAAATAAAGTAATCGAGCTGAAATCACAACAGAGAGAAAAAATTGCAGAGGTTTTAAAGGTCAGACGTCTTAAGGAAGGTCTGGAGAGATTACGAGCTGAGGCAAAAAAGGAATTTATAAGGGAACAAGAGAAACTTGAGCAGAAAGAGCAGGACGAGGGGGCCATAATTTCCTTCTCCAGAAAGAAATTGATGATTGAATAATCATTTAAGGAGATAAGCAGTGAATAAGAAGCGAATAATAATGATAGGAGCGGCTGGGCTGGTGAGCTTTGCGGTGACGTTTATATTTGCATGGTTTACAGGCGGCGAACCGGTGAGCCCTTCAGCCATCGAACCATCCGAGTGTCCAAGCGTCAAACCGGGTATGATAAGTGCCGTCGGCGCAGCCAGCAGCGAGATGAAAAAAGCTATGACGGCAAAACGACTCGATAGCCTTGTTTATGAGGTGCGGGAAAAGATACAAGAGTATGACGGCAAGCTGCAGGGCCTTGAGGTGCGGGAGCAGAGGTTACAGAGAGCCCACAATTTGATTAAAAAAGACATCGAAGAGCTGAATAATCTGCGAATCGAACTTGCTTCAACCGTTGCCAATCTTAAGAGTGAGCACGATAAGCTGCTCAAGAGCAGAGTTAAGATTGCCAAGGCCGAAAAGAACAACCTGACAACAATAGCAGCTGCTTATGACAAGATGGATTCGGCCAGTGCAAGCAAGATATTGACTAATATGACCCAAATGCAAAAGGGTGGGGTTGGTGGCAGCAGCCTCGATGACGCCGTGAAGATTTTGCACTATATGACCGAGAGGACCAAAGCGAAGCTGTTAGCTGAGTTAGTCACTTCTGAGCCCAACCTTGCAGCGCTTCTGTGCCAGAGATTAAAACAAATAATCGAAGAAGAGTAGCTTTATGGACATTGCAACGATAATAGGAATACTTCTTGGTTTTTTTGTTGTTATCAGCGCCATTGTTGCCGGTGGCGGTGGGAAGATGTTTATCCATCTTCCCTCATTAGCAATAACGATTGGTGGAATGCTGTGCGCTACTCTTATCCACTTTTCTCTGCGACAGTTTCTGGGAATATTCTCAGTGGTCAAGAAGACAATTGTTACGAAGATACCGCCGCCGTCGGAGTTGATTCAAAAAATGGTCAACTACGCCGCCATCAACAGACGTGACGGGGCATTGGCCCTGGAGAAGGAGATTGGCAATGTAAGCGATTTGTTTCTGATCAAGGGTCTGCAAATGCTTGTGGACGGCCAGGAAGTGGAAGCAATCAAGGATATTATGGCACTGGAGGTCCAAACGCTTCAGAACCGGCATTCAATCGGTAAAAAGATTCTGGAATTTATGGGGTCGGCCGCCCCCGCTTTTGGGATGATAGGGACACTTATTGGTCTGGTCCTGATGCTTAAGAGCCTGGATTCACCCGACGCGATTGGCGCAGGGATGGCGGTAGCTTTGCTTACCACTTTTTATGGTGCACTGGCCGCCAATTTGGTTTTTATTCCATTGGCCGGGAAGCTGGGCCTTTATTCCAAAGCAGAAGTAACCGCAATGGAAATGATTGTAGAAGGTATCTGTTCTATTGCCAGAGGTGAGAATCCGACCGCTGTTCGGGAAAAAATGCAGGCCTTTATATCCCCGGCGAGGCGTGAAGAAGTAAAGGCCAGTATATAATGGGCGGCACAAAAAGACAGTTAGAAGACGATGAGCCAGCAGGTGCACCGCTATGGATGGTAACTTTCTCCGATTCTATGACCTTGATGCTGACGTTCTTTGTGCTGCTGTTTAGCTTCTCATCCTTTGATGTAGATGTTTTTGAGGAAATGGCTATGAGTTTCGCCAAGGCTCTGTATGCAGAGCCACCGCCGATTGAAGAGGACAAAGGTGCATTTTTGCCTACGGAGCAAATTGTGACCATAGAATACATTGGTGAAGGCAGCGAGAAAGTTACCTTAGAAGGAGGATGGGAGGCCGGCCTGAAAGAAGAGACAGAGCCTACAGAGCCAGCGGATTTCCACAATCGGAAGGTATTTTTAATTCCATCAAAGAGGATTTTTTGGGCTAAAGGAACGGCCATTTCGTCTGAGGGGCGCAATACTCTGTCGACGATGGCATCATTTTTGAAAGAGGTACCCAACCGAATAGTTATCAGTGAGAATGGGCCGGGGGACGAGGAGGAGGAACAGTTTGGTCTGCTGCGGGCATGGGCGGTGATGGAGTATCTTACAATAAAACAAGGCCTTGACAAGGGGTGGTTCAGCATCTCGGCAGCAAGCACTCTAACTCGAGAGAGCTTTAAAAGCGGTGAGCCGGGCCAGCCAGGGCAAAGAGGTGAACGTATGCTTGAGATTGTCTTGTTGGAACGGAGCATATACAATTGAGTCATAAGGGCCAAGTAATCGAGGAAAAAGGGCCCTGTGCCCCTGCGTATCTGGTCACATTTACGGCTTTGGTAACGCTGCTGATGTTGTTCTTTATTACGCTGCTGAGCTTTGCGAGTGTCCAAGACGAGGGATTTCCCGGCAAGGGCCGATATACCGAGAGCCGAGAATCATTTTTTCGAGCGATTAGAACGCTCGGGCTTGGAATGTTTTACGGCAAAAAGCAAGGGCCCGACTTCGGCAGTGTTAAACCAAAATATTTCATAACCACACCTGACAGAGAATTCGAAGGCAGAACCATAGACGCAACAGGAGAAAGGATTCGCCAGACCTTTCAAGCAGTGAGCCGGTCTATGAAAACTATGCCTTCACAAATAGTCGCAGAAAGAACGAATTTTTCAGTAACCAATATTCGTTTTGCGGCGGGCGATGCGACCCTGAATGAGGCGGCAAAAAGGTTTTTAACCAGATTTTGCTCAGATTTACAACAGGACCCCGATTCCAAGGCCGTCAGACTCTATATGCTCGGTTTAGCTGGTGATGAAGCAACCGAGAAAGAACAGTGGATACTCTCAGCGAGGCGAGCTCAGGCGGCTGCGGCTTTCCTGCAAGATATCCTGCCTTCCAGGGCCAACTGGCCTGTTTATTCGTGGGGTGCGGGTCCGGGAGGCGATTGGGTGTCGCAGGACAGCCCGATTTCCGGACAGTCGCAGATATTAATCGCGGTCTTGAGGATAAACGATTAGGTTTTTGGGTCTCAAAGGCGTTTTCTGCCATTTTGTGGCACTGTGCATCTGTCAAGTTTTTCGACAGTTTGCCTGATTGTTCAATCAATTTTGCATTAAAATCGCTGTTAACAGTGTATTAATGCCCATTTTGGCGTTTCGGCACGCTATTTGCACACCAAATAGCCACAAGGGAACTCAAGAATTATATTTGGTGCATATTACAGCGTGGCGTCATATAAGAAAAAAATCGTTGCGTTTTTGGTGGCGGTTGCGTTGGTCAGCCCGTCAGTTTGCCTGGGTCAAACTGCGGGGTTCGCAAACGACCCCAATTTTTCTTTTTCCTCGGCCAACAGCCTTGGTGCCCGAGAGATGTTCTTTAAGATGATGCTTTCGGTTTTGCTCGTTGTTGCCCTGGGTGTGGCAGTGATTTACATTTCAAAGAAATTTCTGCCAAAAATCACCAACCTGCCCGGCAAAAAGATTCGCGTTATCGAAACGGCCCACATTGGGCCGCGTAAGATGGTGCATCTGCTAAAAATAGGTAATCAACGGCTTCTTATAGGCAGCACAAATGAGAGCATCACGAAGCTGGCAGATGTAACTGATGCCTTGTCTGAAACCGAAGCAGGATGCGAAGGTTCCCGACGCCGTTTTGAAAACAGGGATGTTTTCAATTCGGAAATGGATTTATCGGCGACAGAAACAGACAATAATTGAGGATATAAATGTCTGGTAAACTTATTAGAATGTTTTTTTTAGTGTTTGTTGTTTTTGCACCGGCTGATTTGTCTTTCGGCCAGGCCGGCGACACCTCTTCAGCGACCGAGCCGGTCCCCGCCGTTTTGCTTCGCAAAAGCGAAGCAGCGGGGACGGTTCCAAGCATCAGCGATTTGTTTAAACTTTTAGATAAGGCAACCACCAGCGAGACCGAAGGCAAAGACTGGTCCACCCCCGTTAAACTTGTAATCATCTTTGGCGGCCTGGCGATTTTGCCAAGTCTTCTGGTGATGATGACATCGTTTACGCGAATAGTTATAGTCCTGGCTTTTATACGTCGGGCTCTGACGACGCAAACTATCCCACCTACCATTGCCATTATCGGTCTGGCGTTGTTTCTGACGCTATATACGATGGCACCTACATTTTCCGAGATTAACAATAAGTCCATCGAGCCTTATCTTGCAGACGAGATTGATTTTCAAACAGCGGGCAGCAAAGCCAGCGATTGCATGAAGGAATTCATGCTCCGTCAGGTTCGGGAAAGTGACCTGGCCCTTTTTGTGCAAATGGCGAAGGTAGAGCCGCCTGCAGGTCCGATGGATATCGGTATGCATATAGTAATTCCGGCATTTATTATCAGTGAATTCCGGACGGCGTTTGAGATAGGGTGTCTTTTGTTTATACCTTTTTTGCTGGTTGATATGGTTATTGCCAGTATCCTGCTCAGCGCGGGTATGATGCTTCTTCCGCCTGTGATGATTTCGCTTCCTTTCAAGCTGATATTATTCATACTTGTCGATGGGTGGGGGCTGCTGGCGAAGAGTCTCAGCCTGGGTTTCAACTGAAGCATTAAGTTTTTTTCAGGTATTTAGCGTATGGATAGTAGTTTTGCCCTTTATCTGGGCCGACATACTCTCGAAACAGCTCTGGTCGTAGCCGCTCCGATTTTGCTGACCTGTATGATAGTGGGGGTAGTGGTAACATTGTTTCAAGCAGTTACTTCCGTCCGCGATATGAGCTTAACAATAGTTCCCAAGCTTCTGGCTGTGTGTGCCGTGATAATCCTTTTCAGCGGCTGGACACTTCAAATAATACTCGGATTTTTCACCGAGATTTTTGGGCATATTCAAAATATCGGGCACTGATTTATGGAGCTGATGATCGAAAAGCTGCTCGGTTTTGTAATGGTTCTGACAAGAATTTCGGTATTTTTTTTAGTACTTCCCGTCTTTGGCTGGAAAAGCATTCCGGTCAGGATCAAAGTTGCAATGACGGTGCTGTTGACGATTTTCTTTTCGATGATAACACCTCTGGCTATCGAATCCAGAGAGGTCTCTGTATTAGAGGCAATATTGCTGCTGACTAATGAGGCCACCTATGGATTGGCCCTGGGATTAATTGTTTATCTTGTATTTGCTACGGTTAAATTCAGCGGTCGTATTATCGAACGTCAGATGGGTTTAGCTATGGCGGAGATTCTGGACCCATTGACCGGCGAGCGAGCTCAGCCGCTGGGTATGCTTCTGGAAATGATATTTATACTGCTGTTTTTAAGCGCTAATGGTCATCACATGTTTTTGTTAATTATCTCGCGAAGCTACGAAACATTTCCGGCCGGTAGTATCCCGACAATAGCGGTTCTGGCCGACGGAGTAATCAAAGCCGGCTCAACATTGTTGGTGGCCGGCCTGAGATTGGCCGCACCGATACTGGCAGCGTTTCTGGTGTTGATGGTTGCGTTAGCGGTGTTAGCCCGCATAGTTCCGGAAATGAACATTCTATTTATCAGTTTGCCATTGCGTGTAGGCCTGGGATTGTTAATGGCAGCGATATTTGTGCCCTTTATTAACGGATTTGTGGCAGAATTCGCTGATTGGATGGGCAAACTGCTGCCCCTTTAACAACAGATAGCATTCAGCGTATAGTTTTCTTTTTCTATCCTCTAATATGACAGGTATAGGGTATGGCAGACAAGCCGGCCACCGAAAAGACAGAACAGCCAACGCCGAGAAAATTGAGCAAAGCCCGAGAGCAAGGGCAGGTTCCGCAGGGCCCGGAACTGATGTCGGCTGTGTCAATTGTGGTTCTGGTAACAATGGTAGCTTTCTCGGCACCCGGCCTAATGCAATGGTTCGCTATGCAACTGAGGGAAGGGATGTCGCACACAGATACAGTTTTTGCCAACAACAAGACCTTTATAAGCTTTTTCAACGCAAAGATTACCGATTCGGTACTTGTTATCTGCCCTATTCTTGCAGCACTTTGTGCGGGGTCTATTGTGAGCGGCGTTGTCATCAGCGGCTTTAATTTTGCGCCGGGAGCCATAAA
Organism: Phycisphaerae bacterium; assembly: GCA_030602845.1. Taxonomy (GTDB): domain Bacteria; phylum Planctomycetota; class Phycisphaerae; order Sedimentisphaerales; family Anaerobacaceae; genus JAUVYQ01. Next base: position 7,179 of record JAUVYZ010000076.1, read on the forward strand.
ATTGAGATTTAATATGGTAAATCCGATATCGGGGCTACAAAAGCTGATAAATGCCAAGTCTATGGTACACCTCTTAACATCCATAGCAAAACTGTTTTTTGTGTCAATCATCGTCTGGCTGTACCTTCGCAGCAGGCTTGATATGCTTGCGCCCCTTCGATGGGCCTGGTCTTTACAGATACTTGCAGCCATCGCAAAGATAATATTAGGTCTGATGATTCGTGTTTGCATTGCGCTTATGATTATAGGAATTGCGGATACTATTTATCAGAAATGGAAATACACCAAGGACTTGAAGATGACTCGTCAGGAGGTAAAAGAAGAGCGCAAGCAGACAGAAGGTTCGCCGGAGGTCAAAAGGCGGATCCGTAAGGTCCAGTTTGAGACGTCGCTGAAGCGTATGCTGCAGGAAGTTCCCAAGGCCAACGTGGTTCTTGTGAACCCAACACATGTAGCTGTTGCGCTGCGTTACGAGGCCAAGACGATGGAAGCGCCCGTTATGGTAGCGAAAGGAGCAGGCCACCTGGCAGAAAAAATCCAAGAAATCGCACGGGCTTACGGGGTTCCTATCGTAAGAAAGCCGGAATTAGCGAGGACAATATATTCAACAGTGGAGCTCGGCGGCCCCATACCGGAGACACTGTACGTGGCTGTAGCAGAGGTGCTGGCTTTGATATATCGGCTGCGGCATAAAAAATGAAAGGCAAAAAGTGATGCTTGAAGCTCGAGAAACCGGGCCCCGCGGCCCGGGCCCCGGGGCCCGGCCAAATGGTGCCCGAACCCTTTTCACAGCCGTGGTGATAGCAGTTATCGCGGGGCTTTTACTTCCGCTGCCGGCCTATATTCTCGACGTGCTTCTAATCTTTAGCGTATCTTTAACGGCGGCAGTGTTGATAATTACTTTTTCAGCCCGGGGAGCTTTGCAAGTTCAGGGTTTTCCTTTGTTAATTGTGCTGGCCACAATGCTTCGTATGGCCCTTAGCGTGGCTTACAGCCGACTGATACTCTCGCAGGGCAATGCCGGCACCATCGTTAGTCTTTTCGGGAGTATCGTTGTCAGGAACAATTATGTACTCGCAATTTTGGTCTTTGGGGTGCTGGCGATAGTTATCTTCAGAACTATTAGTAAAGCCACTAAGGATATTAGAATGGCTGCG
>JAUVYZ010000141.1 GCA_030602845.1 Phycisphaerae bacterium
CCATTATGAATTTTACTCTTTGCTCCATAACACAGGTCTCTTTCCAGGGCATAATTAGCCTCCTTTCGAAGGCCATTATAACTGCCTACTGTTACCCATGTTCTTAGCATAATCTGTAACCTATCTTACCGGTTTGTACCGCTAAACGCCCCCCAGGGCAGGCCTGGGGGCTAAACGGTAAGGAAAACCTTGGCAAAACCAAGGTTTGTTTTTTAATTGACCCCCCAATAAATTAGGGGGCTAAATATTTTGGGGTTTGATGCTGTTACTTTTCTGGGCTTGCTATTTTTTAAAAGTGTGGCTACAATGTGAATGGGAAAAATAAATAACCCCCACCACAGGGGTGGGGGCTAAACATGATGTAACTTTTTTGAGGTTTTGTGATGATTAAGGTTCTAATTACGGACAAACTTGCACAGGAAGGGATTGACCTACTTAATTCGACAGACGGCGTTGAAGCCGTTGTTAAAACCGGTATCGGTGAAGATGAGCTCGCTCAGATTATCGGCGAATATGATGGCTTAATCGTTCGCAGCGGCACAAAAGTTACGGCCAAAGTCTTAGCCAATCCCGGCAAACTAAAGGGTATTGCGCGGGCCGGGGTCGGCGTAGATAATATCGACATCCCGGAGGCGACCAGAAAAGGAATCTTAGTTATGAATACGCCCGGCGGTAATACGCTCAGTGCCGCCGAACACACGATGGCTTTAATACTTGCAATGAGCCGAAATGTTGTACCGGCCTGCATCAGCTTAAAAGGCGGTGGCTGGGACAGAAAAAAATATATGGGGAACCAGCTGGACAACAAAGTTCTCGGCGTGATAGGATTAGGCAGAATCGGTATGGCCGTGGCGAAAATGGCAAATGGTTTCAATATGAAAATCTTAGGCTATGACCCGTTTGCCGCACCTACCGATGCAGAAAAACTCGGCATCGAAATAAGTGAGAGCATCGAAAAAATCTTCAAAGAGGCCGATTATATCAGCGTCCATGTGCCGCGAAATGAACAAACGCTGAATATGATTGACGCCGAACAAATCAAAATGATGAAACCCACCGTTCGATTGGTGAACTGCGCGCGTGGCGGAATTATCAACGAGGACGCACTCTATAACGCGCTTGCGGATGGCGCAATAGCCGGTGCGGCTCTGGACGTTTACCCTACTGAGCCGCCGGAGAATACGCGGTTCACTGAGTTTGAAAATTGCCTGGTTACGCCTCATTTAGGCGCCAGCACGAGAGAAGCCCAAATTGACGTTGCGGTCGAAGCTGCTCGAAACCTTGTTGATGCGATTGAGGGCGGCCCGGTCAGAAACGCTCTTAACGCTCCATCTACGGCTGGAGCGATGCCGCCGATTGTGGGTCAGTATGCTGAACTTGCCCGGCGAATCGGTACACTCGTCAGCACCATTGCACCAGGGCGTATCAAGGACGTTGATGTCCAGTATCGCGGCTCAATTGCCGAGCTTGCCGTCGAGCCGGTTACCCTTAATTTTGCAATCGGCCTGCTGCAGCAGCATTTCGATATGCCCCTGAATATGGTCAATGTCGGGGTGCTTGCGAAAGAACGCGGCATAAGCATCGACGAGACGAAAAACACCGAGGCCAAAGACGTCGCTGCAAGTTTCAGCGCCAAAGTCGTTACGGATAAGGTTACCCGCACTGTAACCGGCTCCGTGTTCGGCGGTACTTTGCCGCGTATCATCGAAATCGACGGCTTCAATATAGAAATGACGCCGCAGGGTGCGGTCCTGGTCATCTTTAACGACGACAAGCCCGGCGTCATCGGCGTCGTCGGCACTGTTTGCGGCAAGCATAATATCAATATCTGCACGATGGGCGTCGGACAAAAGCCGGCGGAGCAAAAGGCAATTCTTGCCGTCAGTCTCGATAAGGAACCCGGCGCAGAAGTCATTCAAGAGATTAGCAAACTTGATTTCGTAAACGAAATCTATGTCTGCAAATTGGACTAATTCTCGTATTGCGTGTTGCGTATATCGTATTGCGTAAGACGATACTCATCACGCGCGGCGTGCAACGAACGGAGTCTTTGGCGTGGCTGAACAATTGATAATAAGTATCAGCGGAATGAGAGGCATCGTCGGTGAAAATCTCACTGCTTCTGTTGCCGCCGAGTACGGCTGTGCCTTCGGGACATTTCTAAAAGAAACTTCCGCCGGCGAAAACAAAAAACTGTCGGTGTGTATCGGCCGGGATTCTCGACCCAGCGGCGAAATGCTGAAATCAGCCGTTACAGAAGGATTGTGTAAAGTGGGGGTTGACGTGGTTGATTCAGGGCTTGTAACCACGCCCGGCGTGGGTATTATGGTAAGAGAACTTGGGTGCAGCGGTGGGGTAGTCGTTACCGCTTCGCACAATCCGGCCCAATACAATGGTATAAAATTGTTGCTTGGCAACGGCGTTGCTCCGCCGGGCGACGCAACGGAGCAAATCAAGCAATACTTTCTCGATAAGCGTTTTGCCCTCGTGGATTCGGCCAATTGCGGCCAGGTAACTTCCAATGACCAAACTGATACCACTCACATTGCCAGGGTTCTGGCGATAGTTGACAAAGAGGTAATCAGCGCGAGGAAATTCACGGTTGTTCTGGACAGTGTCAACGGAGCAGGGGGGCGGGTTACGAAAAAACTGCTCGCTGAACTTGGCTGCGTAGTTTCTGCGGTAAACGATGAGCCGACCGGCTTGTTCGCTCACGCCCCCGAACCAAGGGCCGAAAATCTAATCGGCCTTTGTGAGATAGTAAAAAACAAAGGGGCCGAAATCGGCTTTGCCCAGGACCCCGACGCCGACAGGTTGGCAATTGTTGACGAAGCCGGAACATATATCGGCGAAGAATATACCCTTGCTCTGGCAGCGAAGTATATTTTCAGCAAAAAGACGGGCAAAGCGGCAACAAATCTTTCGACGTCGAGGATGCTCGATGATGTCGCGGCAAAGGCGGGCGGCCGGGTCATCCGTACCGCTGTTGGCGAGGCCAATGTCGCCGCGGCAATGCTCGAACACAATTGCATCATCGGCGGAGAAGGCAACGGCGGTGTGATTGATTTGCGAGTGAGTCCAATCCGTGACAGTCTCGTCGGTATCGCTCTTGTCCTGCAGTTAATGGCCGAGACGGGAAAAACGATAAGCCGGTTGGTTGGTGAAATCGGCGGCTATTATATGAGCAAAGATAAATTCGCCGCAGGTAAATCGCAAGCCGAACAAATTTTGAAGTCGGCAACAAAGGCCTTCACCAATGCGAAGCTCGACACCACCGACGGCTGCCGATTCGATTTTGACGATGGCTGGCTGCACCTGCGAGTTAGTAATACTGAGCCGGTTATGAGGATTATAGTCGAAGCAAAGGACCGAGGTACCGCACAAAAATATATCGATGCAGTTTTGAATATCCGCAAAGAAATATCGGGCTAAACTCAAGATGGACAACGCCAAACAAAAGATCGCCGGCAGGCAGATAAAATCTGTAACAAATCTTGCGATTGCTGCAAATCTTGCCCTTTTTGTTATCAAGGTGCTGGTCGGTTTGTTGAGCGGTTCGATTGCCCTGATTGCCGATGGGATTCACTCGCTTTCCGATATGGCCACTGACTTTGCCGTTCTTTTAGGTTATTACTTTGGCTCGAAAGAGCCCGACCAGGAGCATCCTTACGGCCACGGTCGAGCTGAAACATTTTCCACAATGTTTATAGCTGTGGTTTTGGTTGTTGTCGGGGGATTCATAATTTGGAAGGCGAGTATGGCAATCGCGAAAGTGCATTCGGCCCAGGAGCATGCACGCCGGATGTGGGGGGCTGTATTTTGGGTGGCGTTGCTGTCGGTCGTGGTGAAAGAGGCGCTTTACAAGGTAAGCAAGAAGGTAGCGGTGAAAACTAACAGCTCTGCACTCTACGCCAATGCGTGGCACCACCGCACCGATGCGTTGAGCTCGATTGCAGTTGTGATTGGCTTTGCGGCGATGCGGTGGGGTTATATGCACGGTGACCACGTCGCCGCGATTGTGGTCGGGCTGTTGATAATTCTGGTGGGTGTGAAGATAATAGGCGATTGCCTGCGCGAACTGACAGAAGGTGCCGTCGATGAGGGCACAATCAAACACATAAAAAGTATAATCAACTCAAACTCTTCAATACGGCAGTGGCACAAGCTCAGGAGCCGGACGGTCGGCAGAGAAGTTTTTCTCGACCTTCACATCCTTGTTGACCCGGATTTGAGCATAGCCGGCGCCCACGAAATAGCCGAGAGTCTGGAAAGAGCTTTGCACGAGCAGATAACCCGCCCGGTCAACGTTACCGTTCACATCGAGCCGGACGTACCGGCGCTGAGAAAATAAGAAAATAATTTAGCCACAGGGAAATTCAAATATCAAAATGTAAAATTTTGCCCTGTTCTTTTTGAATTTTTATTTGTCATTTTGCTTTTTGATTTTTGTTTTTTTCTCTGTGCACTTCCTGGGCCTTCGTATATTACTGTATAGCAAACGCTCAGCCCATTTCATGTTCAAAAGAGGCATTATGGTTATTCGTAGACTTTCTTGGGCGGAAGGCAGGAACAGACAGTTAGTTTTTGGGAAGGAGATGGATTTTTGTAACTTCTTATTTGAAAGGTGGTTAGAGTAATTTCTGGTCGTTGGGTAAGAAGCTCAAGAAATGAGCTTTCACAGGTATAGGTAAAGACGGAAAAAAATTTGAAATTTATCTTGACAAAGGTAAGAGTCTTATATATAATGTCTATAGACAAGATGGAAAAGGAAGATTATAATGAAGCTAACTACAAAAAGTGAATATTCATTGCTGGCACTAATCTACATTGCCCGCAACGAGAACAAAGGTTTTATAAAGATAGAAGAGATTTGCTCAAAGTGTGACGTTCCCAGGAAATATATGGAGCTTTTGCTGACAATCCTAAGGCAAAGCCGCTACATAAAGACTCGAAGAGGCACCAGTGGCGGCTACAAATTAGCAAAGCCAGCATCCAAAATAAGCGTTGCAGAAATAATCAGGGTAATGGATGGCGCTTTAGCTCCGACGGAGTCTGTAAGCAAGTACTTTTTCTCCCCGACTCCTTTGTCCCGGGAGAAAAAACTCATAAAGATGATGAAGGAGATACGAGACTATGTTGCCGACAGACTCGAAGCCTTGAAACTCTCTGATCTGGTTTAGAGTGTTAGTAATAAGTCCCTTTGTGTACGGTCAAACTTGAGGAATTAAGTTATGACATTACGTTTTGGGTCTGTTTACGATGATCAAAACCTTAGCTTGAAAAACTTAATTCTATTACAAAAATCCTTACATTGAAAGGAAGCGAATATACCCGCACTACCAGAACAAAGAATCTTCTTCGATGAGAATACCATTCTCGCGGAAAACTGGAGCCTCAGGCGGATAGCAAATGCCGCCCGCCGGTTACTTCCCTCTACCCCAGGTCATTATATCTTTATCGAGTTAGACGATTACATGGATAGTCACCTCTATTTCTCGGTCATGCTTGCCAGCACACCAAACCTGCCGCTGCGTGTATGGAAAGCCACTGTGATCGACGAGGACACGGACCCTCAATTTGAATGCGTGTCGATAGAGAAGGAGGAACATTAGGAAAAGTAACTGAACTGTTGAAATGGGAGAATAAATAAATTCAAGGAGAAAAAAATGGGAGCTCAATTAATCGATGGCAAAGCGGTGGCAGGAAGGGTGAAAGAAGAACTGAAAAAAGAAATAGTCAAGTTGAAAGAGAAGCATAAATCTTTACCTCTTCTTTTAGCAATTCAGGTGGGAGAAAATCCTGCTTCGGCAGCTTATTTGAAAAGTCAGAAGAAAGGTTGTGAAGAAGTTGGTATTGATTATCAGGTTCAGCAATTGCCTCAGGAGACCAGCGAGAAAGAGCTTATTCAGTTTATCAAAGAAAAAAATCAAGATAGC
>JAUVYZ010000114.1 GCA_030602845.1 Phycisphaerae bacterium
AGATTATATGCGGCTGGGCTTTGGGGTTTCCGGCTTTGCCTGGCAGGGGGGTGAGCCAACGTTGATGGGTGTTGATTTTTTTCAAAGGGCGGTCGAATTACAAAAAAAATATGGCACCCCCGGCCAGCAGGTAAGCAATACCCTGCAGACCAATGGAGTCTTGCTTGATGATAAGTGGTGCCGGTTTTTTCACGACAATAAGTTTCTGCTCGGCATCAGTATCGACGGCCCCAGGGAATTTCACGATTACTATCGCGTGGACCGTTCCGGCGCCGGCACCTTCGATAAAGTGATGAGAGGTATTCAAACCTGCAAAAAATATAATGTTGAATTTAGCGCCCTCGTCCTGCTGAACAACAAAAATGTTGAGCATCCGGATGAGCTGTTTGATTTTCTCATCGAAAATGAAATGACGTATTTGCAGTTTATCCCCTGTGTCGAATGTGACCCTGCAACGGGCAAGATAGCGGATTTTTCAATTACGCCGCAGCAGTACGGTGAATTTTTGTGCAGGATATTTGACCGCTGGTACGATTACGGCACGGAAAAGCTGAACATTCGTGACTTTGATTCGATAGTAACCTATTACGTTATGGGCAAACACACGATTTGTGCATACAGTAAACAGTGTGCCGGTTTTCTTGTTATCGAGCACAGCGGCGATGCCTTTTGCTGCGAGTTTTTTGTAGAGCCGAAGTGGCGGCTGGGCAACATTTTAGAAACCCCGATGGAGAAACTCGCTGCCAGCAGTAAAAAGCGAACCTTCGCCCGGGCCAAGCAAAATCTTAGCAACAAATGCCTTATCTGCAAATATCTTGATATCTGCCGCGGCGGTTGTATGAAAGATAGAGTCCGTTTGAACTGCGACCATCCAAGCCGGGGAAGCTATTTCTGCGAGGGCTATAAGCAGTTCTTTGATTACACAATACCGAGGTTTACTCAGATAGCAGCCGCTATTAACGCCGGTTCGGCTGCCAGACACACCCGTTCGGCTGATAGAATCAGACTAAAAATCCAGAAGTAGCAGCAATTACCACCCATACGGTGATTGAAAAATAATGGTAACATAAGTCACCTTGTGGTACATTGTTACCAGAATGAGTTTTGCGGTAAATGGAAATTTAAACCGGCGTGATTTTCTGAACACTGTGGGTCTGGGCGCGGCCGCGGTCGCTATTCAGGGATGTACAAGTACTGCAAAGCAGCCCACGACTGACGTGAATAAATCCAAACCCAACATCGTCTTGTTTCTTGCTGACGACCAGGGCATTGACGACGTGGGCTGCTATGGCAATAGTATAGTTCGCACGCCCAACACTGACCGGCTCGCTGAAGAAGGCCTGCGGTTCAATCTGGCCTTTACCCCCACGGCTATGTGTTCTCCAAGTCGGTCTGCGTTGTATACAGGCCTGTATCCTCATCGAAACGGCTGTCATCCGAACCATAGCAGTATCAAGCCGGGTATAAAGAGCTTGCCGCATTACCTCAAGCCCCTGGGTTATCGCGTAGCTCTTGCGGGCAAAACCCATATAAAACCCAGGGAACAATTCCCCTTTGAGTATATGGGGTTAAAGCCAGAGCGAATCGAAAAGTTTATGACGCTTGCAAGGGACAAGCCCTTCTGCCTCGTGGTCGCCTCGCACGAGCCGCACGGGCCGCACAAACAAGGCGGGTACAAGCCGGGCCAAATACCGGTGCCGCCATATAAGGTCGACACTCCACAAACGCGGCAGCAGCTCGCCAATTACTACACCGACATCGACCTGCTGGACAAGGAAGTAGAAGGGGTTCTCGGCCTGTTGAAAAAACACAACCTTGAGCAGAACACACTTTTTGTTTACGCCTCGGACCACGGGTATAACATATTCGCCAAGTGGTCCTGCTACGATGCGGGTCTCCATGTGCCCTTTATCGTTCGCTGGCCCGGAAAGGTCAAAGTCGGAACTATACCCGACGCTATGGTCAGCTTCGTGGACGTGCTTCCGACCTTTATTGAGGCCGCCGGGGGTAAACCACCAGAGGACATCGACGGGCGCAGCTTCCTGCCGGTCCTGCTCGGGCGAAAGAAAAAGCATCACGATGCTATCTTCGGTGCCCACACGACGCGGGGTATCATTTCCGGCCGGGCCTACCCCATTCGCTCAGTGCGGACCCGCACGCACAAATACATCCGCAACCTCAACCCTGAGGGTATGTTCCAGTGCGTGAGCACCCACGGCCGTAACTACACGGAGCTTAACGACGGTGTTTGGGGCTCATGGAAGGAAAAGGCCAGGACCGATGCTTTCGCCGCCGAGCGTGTGAGGATGTATCAGCATCGTCCCGCCGAAGAGCTGTACGACCTTACAAAAGACCCGCACGAGCTGAAGAACATTGCGGATGACCCCGCCCAACAGAAACTCCTCGCATCGCTCAGAAAAAAGTTGGACGCCTGGATGAAGCAGCAGGGCGACAGGGGGATGGAAGCCGAGATGGCTGTGCCTTTGCACAAGAGCCGCACGGTCAGGAAGCGCAATAAGAGAAATTGACCGCCGTTTTGCTATTAATCAGGAGAGAAAAATATGAGTACATTTAGTTGCACACGTCGGGAGTTTTTGAAAGCCGTAAGCGCAGGGGCGGCGTCTCTGGTGCTGCCGGGATGTGCAGGTGCTTCTGAGAGATTTTCTGGGAAGAGTACTGCGGACAGGCCCAACATCATATTGATTATGGTTGATGATATGGGCTATTCGGACATCGGCTGTTATGGCGGGGAAATCAACACGCCGAACTTGGACAGGCTCGCTGCCAGCGGCCTGCGCTTCACACAGTTTTACAACACCGCCCGCTGCTATCCGACGCGGGCGAGCCTGATGACGGGGCTCTACCCGCACCAGGCGGGCGTGGGCCACATGATGTCCGACCGTGGCCTTGACGGTTACCGCGGCGACCTCAATAACCGCTGCGTTACGATTGCCGAGGTGCTCAAGCAGGCCGGCTACGCTACCTATATGTCCGGCAAATGGCACGTGACCAAGCACCGGGGGCCGGATGGTCCGAAGTACAACTGGCCGCGTCAGCGCGGCTTCGACCGCTTCTTCGGGACTATTCACGGCGCCGGCAGTTTCTACGATCCGTGTTCCCTGACTCGCGACAATACGCAGATACCGCCTGGTAGCGATGACTTCTATTACACCAACGCTATCAGTGATAACGCCGTCAAATTTGTTCGTGAGCACGCCGCGATGGTTCCCGCGAAGCGGGGGCCCAATCCGTTCTTCATGTATGTTGCCTACACGGCGCCCCATTGGCCGATGCATGCACTGCCGCGAGACATTGCCAAGTACAAAGGCCGATACGCCCGGGGCTGGGATGCACTGCGAGCTCAACGACACAGGCGCATGATCGAAATGGGAATTGTCCAGAGCAAATGGAAGCTTACAGATCGTGATTCGCGAGTTCCGCCGTGGGAGCAGGCCGAGAACAAACAGTGGCACCAGCGCCGTATGGAAGTATATGCGGCGATGGTCGATTGTTTGGATCAGGGCATCGGACGTATCGTCTCGGAATTAAGGAAAGCGGACGACTTCGAGAACACACTGATTTTCTTCCTGGCCGACAACGGCGGCTGCGCCGAAGAGTACGGTAGTCGCGGCCCAATCAAGCCGGACCCGTCGAAAGAAATACCATTGAAGCCGATGGACAAGAACGCCCTGCAGCGAGATATGCAGCCTAAGGTCACGCGTGACGGTCGCCCGGTGCGTACCGGTGAGGGCGTGATGCCCGGCCCGGCCGATACCTACATCGCCTATGGCAGACCGTGGGCAAATGCCTCGGATACCCCTTTCCGTCTCTACAAACACTGGGTCCACGAGGGCGGCATTGCCACGCCGCTGATTGTTCACTGGCCGAGACGCATTAAGGCCCGCGGCAAATTGCGTCACCAGCCGGGACATCTAATAGACATTATGGCCACGTGCATCGACGTTGCCGGCACAGAGTACCCCTCCAGCTACAACGGCCACAAGATAGTTCCGTTGGAAGGTAAAAGCATCGTCCCCGCTTTTGCTAACAAACCAATCAAGCGCGAAGCGATTTACTGGGAGCACGAGGGCAACCGGGCAATCCGTGTCGGCAGGTGGAAGCTGGTCGCTAAGGGCAAAAAAGGGCCGTGGGAGTTGTACGACCTCGATGCGGACCGGACCGAGACCGACAACCTGGCGGCAGTGCACCCTGACCGTGTGAAACAAATGGCCGCGACGTGGCAGCAGTGGGCCGAGCGCGCCAATGTCCTGCCGTGGCCGTGGAAATGAGGTAAAAAAATGAACAGTATGTTGACCCGTCGTAACTTTTTGAAAGCCATAGGTATGAGTGCAGGGGCGCTGGCGATGCCGGGATGTATGAACACTGCACAGCAGCTTACAGGCAAGGGCCACAAGCGTCCCAACATAATCTTCATTATGGCCGACGACATGGGCTATGGTGACCTGGGCTGTTACAACAAGCGCTCGAAGATTCCCACGCCGAATATGAACCGGCTGGCAAAAGAGGGTGTTCGGTTCACGGATGCTCACTCCCCGTCTGCGGTCTGCACACCCACACGCTATGGAGTCCTGACGGGCCGGTATTCCTGGCGAACCCGCCTGAAAAGAGGGGTTCTCAACGGTTACTCGCCGAGCTTAATTGATACCAAGCGAATGACTGTTGCATCGCTCTTGAAGCAGCATGGTTATGCGACGGCGTGTATTGGCAAGTGGCACCTTGGCCTGGGGACCGCCAAAAGAACGGACTTTAGCAAACCGCTTGTTCCCGGCCCCAATGCCCTTGGCTTTGATTACTTCTTCGGAATCTCCGCATCGCTGGATATGCCGCCTTACTGCTACATCGAAAATAATCGGGTCGTAGAGCAGCCTACCCTGATGGTCGAAGCCGGCGAAGCCAGCAAGGACGGATGGTGGCGGAAAGGCCCCATTGCACCAGGTTTCAAGCATGTGGAAGTTATGCCAACTTTGACGGAAAAGGCGGTCGCATACATTAACAAACATGCGAAGAGCTCGCGAAATTCACCATTTTTTATGTATTTTGCATTGCCGGCGCCTCATTGTCCTATTGCACCGGCAGCTTTTGTCAAAGGACGCAGTCAGGCCGGAGGCTATGGTGACTATGTGGTGGAAGTGGACTGGACCGTTGGAGAGGTTATGAAAGCGCTGGAGCGGAACGGGCTTGCCGAGAATACGTTAATTATGGTAACCAGTGACAACGGCTCGCCGGGTAGGACTAAGATTAAACGAGCGCCATATTCGATTATTGAGGTGTATGGTCACTATCCAAGTGGTAATTTGCGCGGCATCAAGGCGGATATCTGGGATGGGGGCCATCGCGAGCCATTCGTCGCCCGTTGGCCGGCCAGAATCCCCGCCGGAAGCACCAGCGATGAGCTCATCTGTCTGACCGACCTGTTGGCAACTTGTGCAGCAATCGTTGGGGCAAAGCTGCCGAGCAATGCGGGTGAGGACAGTTACAGCATATTGCCGGCTTTGCTGGGCAAGAAAACGGACAGACCCATCCGCGAGGCGGTTGTCCACCACTCCGGGTCGGGTATGTTCGCCATTCGACAGGGAAAGTGGAAGCTGATTCTTGGCCGTGGTTCCGGTGGTTTTACCAAACCAAGCCGTGTGAAGCCTAAGCCGGGTGAACCTCAGGGTCAGCTATACGATCTAAACAAAGATCCGGCGGAGACAAATAACGTATGGGCCCAACATCCGGGAATCGTGCAGCGTCTGACTAACTTGCTCGAAAAATATCGGAAGCAAGGCTACAGCCGACCGAACTGAAAGCTATTCGAGAACAATTGAAAGAAACTCTGAAATCAGGTGGAGAAAACGGATATGACTACATACACTTACTCACGTCGCGGTTTTCTAAAAGCTGCGGGTCTGGGAGCTGCTACACTTGGGCTGCCGGGCTGCCTGTTTGCTGCAAAGAGGGAAGGCGGGAAGAAACCCAACGTCCTGTTCATCGCCGTGGACGACCTGCGTCCGCAGCTTGGCTGCTACGGCCATAAACAAATGCTCTCTGGCAACATAGATAGTTTGGCCTCAGAGGGTGTCCTTTTCAGACGATCTTATTGCCAGGTCCCCGTCTGCGGTGCCTCGCGTGCAAGCCTTCTCACGGGAGTGCGACCCACTCGAGATAGATTTATTAATTACAATGTATGGGCGGAGAAGGACCTGCCGGGCGCGCTGAGCGTTGCGAAACACTTCAGGAACAACGGATACCATACTATCTCCAACGGCAAGATATTCCACCACCGCACTGATTGTCTGGATGGCTGGAGTGAAGAGCCCTGGCGACCTAAAGGCGCCTGGAGGAATTATTTGTTGGAGGAGAACAAAAAGCTGGCTGAGCAAACCTCGGCCCATAAAGGACCTGCTTTCGAGAATGCTGATGTTCCTGATAATGCCTACTTTGATGGTATGGTTGCGGATAAGGGGATTTCAGATTTGCGCCGTTTGAAGAATATGGATAAGCCGTTTTTCCTTGCGCTCGGTTTTTTCAAGCCCCACCTTCCTTTTTATTCTCAGAAGAATTACTGGGATTTATATTAAAGTGAAGAGATTGACCTTGCGGACAATCCTTTCAGGCCCAAGGGCGCCCCCGATGCGGCTTTGCACAACTGGGGCGAATTGCGGGCCTATGCGGCTATTCCCAGGAAAGGGCCCTTGCCCGACGAACTGGCCCGCACGCTCATCCACGGCTATTATGCGTGCGTCAGTTACACCGATGCGCAGATAGGCAGGGTGCTGGCCGAGCTTGACCGCCTGGGCCTGCGGGACAATACAATCGTGGT
>JAUVYZ010000219.1 GCA_030602845.1 Phycisphaerae bacterium
CAACGATTTGCAACAGTTTTTTTGGGCGGCTCGTCTATTGTGACGGAGGAATTTACTGTTTTAACTTTATCAGCGCGACCCAATCCTTATTGGTATCCCAGGGCGGATAGCCGATGCCGACTGGGCCGGGGCCGACTATAAGGGAGACGGTGCCGGTCTGCAGTGGGCCGCCAGCACGCGGGTTGTACCAGCGTACAGTGAAGGTTGCGGAACTGTCGCCGAGGTCAAGTTTCGTAGTGCCGCCGGTGGGCAGGTATATAGCGTAGATTTGGCCCGGCCTGGCGAAGCAATAATCGCCCTTGACGGAAGTTAATTCGTCGTGGTGTGCCACTTCGGTAAAGGGTAGGCAGTTTTAGCGATATTTTCGAACTATTTCCTGAAAGTCCCTATTGCTGCAAAAACAAGGTGAAATACGCCGTTGTAGTGTGCCTGGCAGAAATCTTCACACTGGTAGTAGTGAGCGAATATATAAAATTATTGCTTGATAGAAAAAATTAAGTTATTTTATCCCGCAACCGTGCAAATCTGATTTTAAATCCGCCATAGGCGGACAGGGATAATTCGATGCTGGACGAACAAAAACAACTATCGCAGCAGATATTATTTCAGCAGATTGAGATTCTGCTCGAAGCCAATGACACCTCCGGCTTAGGCCGATTGCTCACTGACAGGCGAAGCAGCGATATTGCTGAAATCGTAGAGCTTCTCGATACCGAGCAAAGGCGCACCATCTTCGATGTGTTGGGCAAACCAAGTGCCGCCGAAGTCTTGGAAAAGGTTGATGAAGCTACCAGGGCCGAACTCTTCGAACTGCTCACGGCAGGCGAGATAAAAACTATTATCTCAGAACTCGACCTTGACGACGCCGCCGACCTTCTTGCCGAGTTTCCCCAAGCTAATCGCGACGAGTTGCTAAAAAGCCTCGAGCCGGCAGATTCCGTCCTGATAAAGAAGCTGATGAGCTACTCCGAAGATTCCGCCGGCGGTATTATGGACCCCGTCTTAATAAGCGTCTCCGAAGATGCCACTGTTGCCGAGGCCGTCAACAAAATCCGCGCCGCCGAAATCGATGAGGATTTCTACTCGGTCTTTGTCGTCGACAAAGCAGGCAAGTTTCTCGGTGACGTCCGTATTCGTCTGCTTTTGACCCGCCCCGAAAATAATAAAATAAGTGATTTAATTGATCCCGACACAATTTATGTTGTTGATGACGACGACCAGGAAAGAGTCCGCAATGTTTTCAGAGACAACGACCTGATTGTTGCGCCGGTCCTTGACAAAAGCCACAAACTCATCGGCCGAATCACCGCCGACCGCATCATCGAGGTTGCAGACGAAGAGGCCGCTGAGGACTTATACACAATGGCCGGCACAGACCCCGACGAGCTGGACAAAATATCCGTTTGCCACGCCGCCCGCGTCAGAATGACCTGGCCGCTGCCCTGCCTGATTGGTACCGGCATAACCGCTTTGGTCCTGATGTTCTTCCACGAGAAATTCAACATAAAGAATTTGTCTTTGGTTTATACAGCCGCGTTTGCTTTTGTGCCGATGATTGCTGCCATCAGCGGCAACGCAGGCCTGCAAACTTCAGCTATTGTCGTCTCCGGCCTGGCCACGGGTCACCTCGCCGCATTGAAATTGAGCCAGGTCTTTACGCGGGAAGTGCGAATTGCGCTTCTCGTAGCGTTAAGCTGCGGCATCATAGGAGGCGTAGCTTGTGCGATTTTAATTAACTCCAGAGCTGCGGATACCATCACAGAACCCATCCGGATCATCTTTGCCTTCGGGACCGCTATGTTCTCGGCGATAATGGTCGCCACGACGCTTGGATTATTTCTGCCGTTTTTGTTCCGCCGAATCGGCATCGACCCGGCCATAAGTTCCGGCCCACTGGTTACAACCGCAAACGATTCAATAAGCGTCGCAATCTATATGACTCTAACACTGCTGCTCGTGCAGTAAGGAGGTAAAATTATGCAGGAGTTTAATTACACCTGCCCGAAATGCGGAAACACAGAATGTGAAGTCGGTGAATTTCGCGCTGCCGGCGGATTCCTGAGCAAAATATTCGATGTGCAGTCGAAACGCTTTACAACCGTAATATGCACAAGGTGCCAGTACACCGAAATCTACAGGGCAACGTCGAGCATGCTCGGAAACATCTTCGATTTATTTACTAATTGACGGACCCGCTCCCTGCCTTGCCTTTTTATACGACGGTCAATCTCAGTAGTCTTTGAAATCCTTCATCCACTCCGGCCAGCCGCCCGGCCACCCACTTGTGTCGAACTGTCGATGCCACTTCAACTTCCACAGCTCCTTAAGTCCAATCTTCCTGACAGAGAAATCCAGGAAAAGCCCGTTTATGAACCCGTTGTGCCGGTCGAGGCAGAAAATCCTCATCCCCGGAACCCCAGGACCATATTGATGGTCGCCATCATATTGCGGAGGTCCATCATCGGGTTCTGGACGCCCACCAAGCCACGTGCAATCCAGAAATAGTGGTATATTGCCTGCGCCTTGAACAGCCGCACTTCTCCAGTACTTCGTAGTATCACCTCCCCACGGGTCCGGCACGCCCGGTTTCGGATTCGAAACGTGCCCGTTCATCCCGTAGCTGCCGTAAACACCTTCTAAACCTAACTGAGCATAGTTTTCGTCAAAGGCACCCCAGGCCAAAAACTTTCCACCCCACGGGTTCGGGCCACCTCCCGGTGCAGCAAGTTGTTTGGCCATCGGGCACAAATGCAGGTCCGGCTCCGAATAGTACGGCTCCAGAACCTTCGTCCACACCTTTCCGCTGCTGCCACTGGCGAAATAGCCGTCGTTTTCTACCGTATACATCATAAAGATTTTGCCCCATTGGCTCAGGTTCGACTGGCAGGTGACCGCCTTTGCCTGTGTCCGCACCCGATTAAGTGCCGGCATCAATATCGCCATCAACACCGCGATAATGGCAATCACCACCAAAAGTTCTACTAATGTAAACCCCGTTAGAAATCCTTTACTTACCCGATTAAAAATCTTTCGATTGTAAATCTTTATTTGGGTTCCCGCAAGGCGGGGTCCCTCTAACGGGGTAAATCCTGCTCGTTTGTCCATTCGTTCGTCCATAATGATACTGTGCTTTTATTCGAAAAGTTGCGTAAGAGAACATAATTATACGCCTATTGAGCTATAAATCAAGGAAAAAACACGACCAAATTCTTGGCGCATCCAACAATTGTAGTTGACAAATGGTGCCGGATTATGGATAATGAATTATACTCATTTTAGAATCCAAATGCAGGCAGGAAAAACAATGCGCCTGGTTGTAAAACAAAATAATCGCACTATAAACGAATTTCGATTCACCGAGGGCCCTGTCCATATCGGCAGACAAGCCGGCTGCCAGATTCTTTTGCCCGGCGGAACAGTCTCAAAACAGCACGCTGTAATCTTTACTACTGACGATGGGAAATGGATGGTCGAAGATAAGGATTCGGCCAACAAAACATACCTAAACGATAGGGCAATCCACCAAGCTGAAATTAAAACCGGCGATTGTCTTCGTATAACTGATTTTACTATCGAAATCAATCTCGAAGACACTACCAAGGCTGAGAAACCAATTCATACCGATGATACAGTTCATCTGGAAGCTGCACTGACAACCCCGCCCCACGAAATCATAGTAAGAAAGGCAGATGCCGCACACGCCCCCGCTATGAGATTAGCGGCCCAGAGATTAACGGATTTTTCGCAGGCCACAGAGGCAATCTGCGAAGCCGACAATTTTGACAAATTGCTGCTCACATTATTGAATATCACATTGAAGCAGTTCGATGCACTTCATACCTGGTGTGCCTTGAGAAGCCAGCCAACCGGCCCGATGACCTGTCACGCAGGCAAAAAACGAGACGGCCAAGCGGTCCAGCTAAGTGACATAAAACTTAATGATAAAATCACCCAGGCCGTTGAGAAAGGTCAGTTCTTCGTCTTGCCGCGGGTCTCAGCTCAGGTGGAAGAACAGGAAAGAATACGCTCTGCGATGATAGCGGCTATTATGCGCTCGGCCGGCTGCTTCGGCGTGCTGTACGTTGACAACGCTATGGCCGACAAGCACTACAGTCTCAGCGACCTCGACTACCTGATGCTCCTTGCAATACACACAGCCGCTACAATGAAAA
>JAUVYZ010000064.1 GCA_030602845.1 Phycisphaerae bacterium
CTCAAAAAAAGTTGATAATCGTGGAGACTACGGGATTTTAAGGTAAAGCCGCATTTGTTGTTTTTTTTGCTTAACCCGGCCCAGATTTATGCCGATAAAACATCCGAAATTCGCGAAGGCCGTATGAGTTAAAAAAGGAGATTAAAATGGGAATGCAAAACTGGTCGGAGAATATCGTCCTTGTGGACTTGCCCCAGGAACCAGAAATGGCTGATGAGCTCAAAAGCGTTATTGAAATCGTGCGTGACAGAGGCGACTGTGACGTGGTAATTGATTTTTCCAGCGTCGATATCGTAACTTCTTCAAGTATCTCGAAGCTGCTGAAGCTGCGCAAGCTGTTGGCCGATTGTGAGCATCGGCTTGTTTTTTGCAGCGTTGCCGCCGCGACCAGAGGTATCTTTACGGTAATCGGCCTTGACGGAATTTTTGAACTTGCTGATGACAAATTTGTTGCCCTGGCCAGCTTGCAGATGGTCAGTTAGCCGTAAGCTCCGGACTAAGGAGAAACTCCTTCCCGTACGCCTGACTTAGGCAGAGTAAAGCAGAAATTGTTTCCCTGCCCGTCCCCATGACCCGCCCCAAATATTTGGTCCACCTATAATGAGAATTTTTCGGTTCATCAGTTAGTATTCCATCTTTTTCAGGAAAATTATTGTCACATCAGGGTGGTCATTTCAGAAGAATTGTTTTTTTCTTGGAGGATATTAGGAATTTTCGTCTTATATTTCCGGACGTAAAATCCTTGAATTCTTCCTTGCGTAAACGGTTACAGTGGCACCAGCCCCGATTCTGTACGGTGGCGGCGAAGTGAGGAAGCCTTTTTGCGTTGACCCCGTTAGAAATCGCCCCTTTCTGTCCTATATTATTCGTTATAGAATTTCTAACGGGGTTGACAGGCAGGCCGACAACTGCTATAATAGACAGGTAATCAATAGTGGGTTTTGTGCCGCCCAGAGGGTAAAACGATGAAAAACGTCTCTGTTTTTGTGTATAAAGTGTTTTTGGGTATTATACTGTTGTGTGCTCTGGTTCTCCTGCCTTACGGCTGCGGCTCTTTCGCGCAGCTGGGTGAGACCGAGGCAGAGGCCAGGAGAAGGCATCTGCGCACTGCTCGTATTAATCGGCAGGAGCTGGCCGAAGACATAGACAAGGCGCTGCTGCTTGATAAGCCGAGCAAGCTAACCGATAAAAGGATACCCTGAGACGCAGAAGCTGACCTCACTGACCCGGAACTGACCGGCTCGGTCCGAAAACCAGCATTTCCAGGTCAGCAGGGTCATCAGCGCAAAATAAAAGCCTTTGACTGACAAAGGCTTAGAAAACACGCCTGACAGGACTCGAACCTGTAACCTTCGGTTCCGTAGACCGACGCTCTATCCAATTGAGCTACAGGCGCCAAAATTTTTAAGTGCTTGTAATATAACAACTTCCTGTTTATCCTGTCAACTCCTGAAGCACTCAAAACGAGCAAAATCAGCAAAAAATGTCAAAAAAGCATCAAAAAAGTGGCAATCGTCCCGCGTTTTAGTCAAAATGGCTTGCCTTATTATACTTTTTGACCAAAAACCATAATAAGAATTCGTGTATTGAACTAAAGTATAATTAGGATACAACGAAAGAAAGGAACGCTTATGCAAACCACAATCGGTTCCCATCGAGCAGTTTTCGCTCACAGCCCAAAATCGCAGGTTTTCTGGCTCCCTATTCTCTTGATAGGATTTACACCCGTTTTGGCTTCGCCGATAAAAGAGGCTAAGCTCTGGGAGCCGGTGGAGTGGAAATTCCGAAACGCAAGCTACTCCGGCAATCCGTTTGACCTCGTGGCCAAAGCGACCTTCACCCTTACACTCAGCGGCCAGAAGATCCAGACGGAGCTTTTTTACCACGGTGGTAACACATGGAAATTGCGCTTCACGGGTACACACACGGGCCGGTGGCGCTTCGTCACCGAAAGCTCCGACCCTGAGCTGAACGGCTTGAAAGGTGAGCTTGAAGTCCGCCCCAATCCTGGCGTGCCGGGTTTTATAACAAACTATGGCAGCAAGTGGGGACGAATGGGAATCGACCAGGCCTTTGTGCCACAGTACGTGATGTACTGTGACCCGCCCACGTTCTACCGGAATCCTGATCGTATTGACGCCGATATCCGCAAGTTCTTCGTCGAACACGGGTTCAACGGCTTTCACATCGCCGTTCT
Source organism: Phycisphaerae bacterium (assembly GCA_030602845.1). Taxonomy (GTDB): domain Bacteria; phylum Planctomycetota; class Phycisphaerae; order Sedimentisphaerales; family Anaerobacaceae; genus JAUVYQ01. The sequence continues at coordinate 2,198 of JAUVYZ010000064.1, forward strand.
TTGCCGCTGGTTCGACTTTGACAAGCTGCGTTCGAATGAAATCGCCTCGGCCTCTCCGAATCCCGACCCGCGTACATTCGAGGCGCTTGAACTACTGATTCGAAAGGTCCACGAGGCCGGCGGCGTCGTGCACATCTGGGCCTGGGGAGATGAGCAGCGGAGAATGACGCCGAAGAAATGGGGCCTCAACGGCAAAGTGGATCGTCGATTGCAGCGATACATCTGCGCCCGACTCGGGCCGCTTCCCGGCTGGTCGATGGGCTACGGCTTTGACCTGCAGGAATGGGCGAAGGAAAAGGACCTTCGCACCTGGCACGAATATATGCACCGCCACCTCGGCTGGTTTCATTTTCTCGGCGGGCGGGCACCGGACCTTACCCAGATATACAATGGCCTGGATTACTCTTCTTACCAGCAGCATCGGCCTGATTACGATATCTACGTCAAAGCCATCGCCCAGTACCCCGACAAGCCGACGTTTCTGGAGGACCGCTTCCGCGTTCGCAAGAACGTTTATCCGAAGAAGGATTATGATTTCAATATGACCCGTCGCGGGCTGTGGCACTCGACAATGGCCGGCGGCGCGGGCAATATCTGGGGCAACCTGTTAAATCCTCGCCCGGACGGCATGTCGCATCCGTATCCCAACAAAGACCAAATCCTCACCTGGTCGCGATTCTGGAAAAACCGGTTCCGGAAAGAAATGGTGCGTGACAATAGTTTAACCGATGGCGTATGCCTCAAGGTCCCGGGCAAGCTGCTCGTTTTCTACAAGGAAAATACCGACTCGATCCAAATGGACCTCAACGAACTGCGAGGGGCAATTCAGGGGGTAGCCGTGGATACCTGCCGCAGCTACAAAGAGATAGAGATTGCCGGTCTAAAAGCCAAGCCCAACCATATCTTCAAAGCCCCACGCCGCTCAGACTGGGCGGTCACAGTCCAGATTAGATCAAAAAACAATTGACAGAGCAGCCCAACCCGCTATAATGCTGCAAGCAAGGAAGGGTGAGATATGCTCAAGCGCATCTTTATATTATCGCTGTTTGTTGCCGCGGTCTTTCCGGCTGTGCTCTTTCCGTCCACGATATCCGCCTGCCCGAGTCCCTCCTGTTCTTCACGCCCGGTTTGGGTGCGGTGATGGCGGAAAACATACCTTCCCCCTGCGAGGCTTGGGTGGTGCGAAGAGGGAATAAAGACAAAATACATGAGGTGGTTGCATCCTGCAGTCAATTGAGGTATCTTAGTGTAGGAAGCTGCAACTTACCTGAACAGGCCAAAATGTAAAAAATTCAGATATGCCGGTTATAAACAAATGTTATTGAGAGGAAAAAGCCATGGATTTAATAAAGAATACCATATCACGCAGGAGTTTTATGAAGCGTTCTATAGGGGCCACCGCAAGCGCCATAACAGGACTAAGCCTGTGGCCAACCCGTTCGTCCTGGGCAGGTGCTAATGACAGGGTACGGGTGGCCGTTGTGGGCATCCGAGGGCACGGTTTTGGCAGCCATATTAGAAGCTATCCCTTGTTGGGCAATGTTGAGGTGGCAGCCCTTTGCGATGTGGATGAAAACCTGTTCCCGGAAAGATTGAAGTGGTTTGAAAAGAACAACAAGCCTATCCCGAAGACCTATGTTGACATCCGCAAGCTCCTCGAAGATAAGAGCATTGATGCGATCAGCGTGGCCACACCGAATCATTGGCATGCGCTGGCGGGTGTCTGGGCCTGCCAGGCAGGCAAACATGCCCACATCGAAAAGCCTTTTACCCATAATGTCTTTGAAGGTCAAAAGCTGATAGAGGCAGCGCGAAGATACAAATGCATTGTCCATCATGGCACCGAAAGTCGGAGCTCTGAAGCATATCAGCAAGCGGTGGAGTTTCTGCGCAAAGGAGGGCTGGGGGAGGTTTATATGGCCAAAGGCATGTGTTATAAATGGCGAAACACGATCAAACATACAGCTGAAGAGCCAGTTCCCCCGGGGGTGCATTATGACCTCTGGTTAGGTCCGGCACCGAAGCGACCTTTCTCTCGGAACCGATTTCATTACAACTGGCATTGGCACTGGGATTATGGCAACGGCGATATCGGCAACCAGGGGATCCATGAGATGGATAAAGCCAGGTGGGGCCTCGGCGTTACACTGCCGACTAAAGTGATGTCCATGGGAGGACATTTTATGTTTGACGACGATCAAGAAACAGCCAATGCGCAGATCGCTGTGTTTGAATTTCCCAATCCCAAAGGCGGTGGTGACAAAAAGAAAATCTTGCAGTTTGAAGTTCGGCACTGGATTACCAACTATGAAGGTAGCTTTGCCGGCCCACCAAGCAACAATATCGGCAATATCTTTTACGGGTCGGAGGGATATATGGTCATGTATGGGGAGCAATGGAAAACCTATATGGGCAAGAAGCGGGAACCCGGCCCTTCCGGAAAAGAAAGCAAAAATACCGACCTGCTGCATTATCAGAACTTCATAGATGCCATTCGTGCAAATGACCCGTCCATATTGAGAGGTAATGTTAAGGAAGGGCATTATAGCTGCGCCCTGGTTCATCTGGCGAATACGTCCTATCGGCTCGGGCGAAGTCTGAACTTCGACCCGCAGAAACAGAGATATATCGCCGATGATGAGGCGAACGAAATGCTGACCCGGGATTATCGAAAACCGTTTGTCGTGCCGGAAAAGGTGTGAATCGGCGGACTCTGTGAAGCGCCCGGAAAGGATATGAGAAGGGCAGGACATCAGGAGATCAGGACATCAGGTTGCCCGATAACCTGGTACCTTTTGAGAACAAACGAAGGATATTTCTATGAACCGCCGAGATTTTATGAAACTGACAATTGCCGGAGGAGCATCGTTATGGCTGACAGAGGTCAGTTACGCGCGTCAAACAGGTCGCAAAAAGCCTAATATTATCCTCATCGTACTGGATGAACTTGGATATTATGAGCTTTCATGCATGGGGCACCGTCTTTTGGAAACGCCGAACATTGATAAGATTGCCAAGGGAGGCATGAGGTTTACCCAAATGCTCGCTGGCGGGCCCGTGTGTGCACCCACTCGCTGCTGCCTCATGACAGGTAAGCACCTGGGGCGCGCATCCGTTCGTAGGAATTCCGGGTACAATGCCCTTCGACCCGAAGACATCACCATTGCTCAGGTTCTTAAGAAGGCCGGATATGCCACTGGAGGATTTGGTAAATGGGGCCTCGGTGGACGCGGTACTACGGGTGTGCCTGAAAAGCACGGCTTCAATGTCTTTTTTGGCTATTACGACCAGGTCCATGCTCATACTTTTTTCCCCTCTTATCTACTAAGAAACAGCGAAGAGGTGCCGTTAGAAGGTAATACCGGAGCCTTGTACGAGGGCCAAACGTACTCGCACTATCTCATTTTTGAAGAAACAATAAAGTTCATTCGTGACAACAAAGATAAACCTTTCTTCTGCTATTGCCCCTGGACACCTCCTCATGGACTGTGGGGACTTCCAGAGAATGAACCTGCCTGGCAAAAGTATAAAGATGAAAAATGGGATGCCGGCCACCAAATCAAAAAAGATGATGCACAACGGTATGCCGCCATGGTTAACATGGTCGATAGGCAAATTGGTCAAATCATGGATTTACTTGAAGAGCTGAAGATTGATGATAACACGATCGTATTCATCTGCGGCGATAACGGCGGTTCTACATATTTCAAAAATGAGACACATCCTGATGGTTTTTTCGGTCCAAACGTCAACCCCAAAACTGGTAAAGTTTTCAGAGGGCGAAAAGGCTTACTTTACGAAGGAGGGCTGCGTATTCCATTTATCGTGCGTTGGCCAGGCAAAATAAGAGCAGGCGTAGTTAGTAATCACCTCGGTTATTTCCCGGATATTATGCCCACGCTTGCGGAGATTGCAGGAGCCGACTGCCCGGAGAGTATCGATGGAATTTCCATAGTTCCAACACTTCTTGACGAAAAGGCCGCCGGACGTACACAGGAAAATCATGAGTATCTCTACTGGGAATATCTGGGCCAGACGGCGGTTCGTTGGGGGAATTGGAAGGCCTATAGACCCAAAAACAGAAAATGGGAGTTATATGACCTGAGCAAAGACATCGAAGAGAAAGAAAATGTTGCGGCACAAAACCCGGATACATTGAACAAGATGATAAAGTATGCAACGGAGGCTCATGAACCACATCTCCCAGGGGAAGTTCTTGATATGGAACTATGTATGAAGGACCACCGGAAGACGAAAAATCCCAAGCCATGGGAGCAGCGGCGTCGCTGATGAAATAGTGAGTTTGTGCCTGTTCACTGCAATTGTCGAATATCCATCTTTTCAATCACCAATCAGAAGGCAGCTTTCCAAAACCCCAGAGCCACATTGAAAAGAGGAAGTTAAACCTCTTGCCGTTCGGCTTGGGTGGGGTGGTAGTGAGAGGAAAAAGGAAAATTCAAAAATCAAAGAGCAAAATGTAAAATTAAGGAAGTCATTGCCGCAAAGCGGCAATTCCACAATTTTGATTTTTTATTTTTAACTTTTGATTTTTATTTAAGATTCTACCTGGGTAAAACATTCGCGAAACGGACTGGAATTGAGTGTCTGATTCTGGTATTATGCAACTCAAAATCGCCCCCTTGCTTTCTTGCGAAAGCAAGAAGGGGGGCAGGGTAAAAGCTAATTGGGAGATGTCAGATTAATAGGGGTGTCTATTGATTTGTGAAGCTAACAAAATCAGCTATCGAAACATTGTTGCCTGCCCCGTTAGAAGTAACTCAAACTCGGGAACCGTTAGAGCTTCGGTCGGGACTTCTAACGGGGCCTGCCTATGTTTGGCGATAGCGCTCATCGCCGCCTTGTCGGGTCCCGTTTTGGCCGAAAACTGGCCCGGGTGGAGGGGACCTCGCGGCGACGGCACCAGCCTGGAAAAAAACGTACCCGTAAGATGGAGTGGGACACAGAACATTGTATGGAAAGTTCCTATCCCCGGCAAAGGACATACATCGCCGATTGTCTGGGGGGACCGTATCTTTGTCGTCACGGCGCTCAAAGAGCAAAAACAGCGCCTACTGCTGTGTCTGGACCGTATAAGCGGAAAAATACTTTGGCAACGCGTGGCTCTTGAGGCACCGCTTGAAAGAATCAATTCGCTGAACAGCTATGCATCATCGACACCTGTAACAGATGGCGAGAAGGTGTATGTCAGCTTTCTCGATCGTGATAAGATGTTCGTCGCGGCTTATGACTTCGACGGCAACAAGGTGTGGGAAGTCCGCCCAGGGGTGTTTTCAAGTATTCACGGTTACTGCTCGAGTCCTGTCCTTTGGAAAGATAAGGTCATTGTCAACGGGGACCACGATGGCCCGGCATACATAGTGGCCCTGGACCGCACCACCGGCGAAACCATCTGGAAAACTCCTCGTCCAAACATGACGCGGAGCTACTGCACGCCTATTATCCATCATATTGACGGGCGAAACCAGATGATACTTTCGGGAAGCAAGTGTGTAGCCAGTTACGACCCGGATACCGGCAGGCAGCACTGGATAATAGACGGTCCTACGGAGCAGTTCGTTGCATCGCTGGTGTACAATGGTGAACTGCTGTTTATGACTTGTGGTTTTCCGAAGCTTTTTATGCAGGCGATCCGCCCGGATGGGCGAGGCAACGTTACCGAGACACACGTCGTCTGGCAGACAGACCGGGACTGTGCGTACGTGCCCAGTCCAATTGTGTCTGGGCCGTATTTTCTGGTCGTATCTGACAGGGGGGTGGCAACATGCCTGAAGGCAAAGACCGGCGAGAGTGTCTGGCGGCAGCGCCTCAGAGTAAAGCACAGTGCTTCATTGGTGACAGCCAATGGATTAGTGTACTTCCTATCGGACAGGGGCGTTATGACAATCGTTAAACCGGAACCGCAATTCAAGATCGTCACTCGTAATGAGTTAGGTGAAGATACGTATGCCTCGCCGGCGATCAGTAATGGGCAGATATTTCTGCGAGGCGTCAAACATTTGTATTGCATTGGCACTGATTCAAGGTAAGCTGGCTGGAGAATTGTTGCATGAGCCGTTAACGCCGAGTAATGATCTTTTCATTCGGATTTCCTTGCCCTGGTGAGGCTCGGCCAGAAAATATGGAACAACCGGCCCTTTGACTCTAACAGTCAGTAAAAAAATGACGGCAATTTGTGTATGGACTTATCGCCTTGTTGACTTAGTTGGGATTTTACTATTTTTGCTCCTCAAGAATGCCCATGCCGCTGCGGTCCGGGTAAGGCGGTCGTTTGGCGGGCACATAGGGATTTCTCTTAATTTCATCCAGCATGTGTTGTATGGCGGCATTGAGCTGCGGATCGCCCCCCTCGACCATTAACGCGGGGTCATCGATAATCTCTATATCCGGATCCACGCCATGCCCTTCCATAGTGAGCGTGCCGTCTGTTTCGTAGAAGGTGATGAACGGCACGGTTAATCGAGCGCCGTCAATCAGGGATGGATTCCTGGAAATACCGATAACGCCGCCCCAGGTGCGCATGCCGATGAGTTTTCCCAGTCCGGCTTTACGGAACAGGTAAGGAAAGATGTCCCCGCCTGAGCCTGCCTCGCCGTTGATTAACATGCATTTGGGGCCCTGGTGACTCAGGGTCGGAACGCGCCAGTCGTTTTCGTAACGTTCAAACAGATGGAGGTAGATGGGACGATTCAGGAGTTCAATGAAACGATCGGCAATGTTTCCGCCTCCGTTCCAACGCTCATCAATGATTAGCGCTCCCTTGTTCATCTGGCCGTAGAACTGGCGGAAGAGCTCGCGTTGTCCCCGGTTCCCGGTGTCCGGTACGTGTATATACCCAACTTGACCGCCGGATTCTTTTTCTACATGCTGACG
>JAUVYZ010000102.1 GCA_030602845.1 Phycisphaerae bacterium
GGCCCCGTCGGCCGTTTGGCCTGAGCGCGGGCTGGTCATATTGCGGGCAGACGAAAGTCCCGCCTATTGGCAGTCACCTGCACCGGCCGTTGCGATGAGACTGGCGACCAATTACGCTCACAATGTCATTGACTGCTTCTCGCTGGCTGGCTTCTACGCATTCAACCGGCCAATCTATTTGAACCGCCAGGTCACGCCCGGCTACGCTCAGGATTGGTCGCGCAGTATTCAGAGCCATTGCGGCGTAACGGTGGACGGCGCCGAGCCGAAGTTCACAAATGCAACGACTATTCGCAAGGCGTTCACCCGCGAAGTGAAATTCGTCGCCGCACGCAGCGGCCAGGTCTATCCCGATGTGGACCTTACCCGCGTCTTGTTTCTGACCGACAAATATCTGCTGGACGTGACGCGGCTGGCAGCAAAACGGGAGCATTCGTACTATTGGTTTTTCCACGCCCTCGGCCAGGTGACCCTGGAGCAGCCAAACCAATGGAAGGACTCCAAACTTCCCGAAGGTCTGTATCCGCTCAAGAAGGTGCGGGCCTGCCGGACGGGCGAAAAGCCCTGGTCGGTCACGGCACTTCAGACTTGCGCGCTCGAGGACCCGTCAAAGGCAAAGCTGCCGAAACAGTGGTATGACCGTAAAATCGGCGTTCGTATAAGTATGCTGCCGGATATGGGCACGACCGCTTACATTGCGCAGACACCGCTGATAGTAAGAAGCTTCAGGAACGAAAAGGGCCAGCGCCAGTATAAGGATGTCCCCAGTGAGGTCGGCGGAGTAACAATCGTAGCGGCACGCAAGGCGCTCGGCACAACCTTTGTTGCGTTGCATGAACCGTTCGAGGGCGGCAGGCACCGCATTGTCGATTTCAGACTCATTGCGCAGACCGACCAGGGCCTTGCCGTTGCCGTCGTCGGCGGGCCCGGCTCCGGAATCAATGACCGCTTGATGGTTCGTCTGGGAAACAATTACGACCAGCCGCTCACCCTTGCCGGCGACCGTGAGACCTTCACCTTTACCGACTGGGCATATCTGCGCATTGGCAGGGACAAGGTCGAGGTGTCGGGCGACCTGCAGGCCGTACGTCTTTCAGGAGAGTAGAATATGGCCCGAATAGCAATTGACGTTGTATTATTACCTTCAGACCGGATGACCGGTTATGCAATTGAGGTAAATAGAGAGCTGCTCAAAACGTCTGATAATAAAATAATCCTGGATAGGGAAAATTGTCTGCCCCATATTTCCTTAGCTATGGGTTGTATCGATGAAAAAGACATTCCTGATATCGAGGAAATTTTGCGGGACATTGCAAAAAAGTGTTCTTTCAGCGAGCTAAGGGTTGTTGGTATCTATGCTGAAACAATTCCAACCGGCAAAAAAGTGTCGGGTTTTAAGATAGAAAAAACAAAAGAGCTTCAATTGCTTCACGAAGAGGTTATGGAAGGACTCGCACCATATTTTACCTATGATGTAACTACGGCTATGCTGTTTTCCCCTCCCGAGGTTGAGGAAGCAACTTTATTCTGGATTAAGAACTACCCGGAAAAGTCAGGTTTTGGAAATTTTTCTCCGCATATAACAATTGGATTCGGCGAACCCCGCCCCTCCGAGGGGCTGGGCGAAACAGATAAAGTGGAGTTTCCGATAAAATTCGCTGCTTCAAAACTTGCTTTATGTCACCTGGGAAATTATTGCACCTGCAGGAAAGTTCTTGTATCAGCTGAATTTGGAAGCTGAATGGCCCCCCTTCGTCCATCGTCCATCGTGGGGCGACGGACGAGACTAACTGACCGTCTGCAAGCTGGTCAGGGCAACGGACTTGTCATCAGCAAGTTCAAAAATTTTGTCAAGGGCGGTTATCGTAAAGATGCTTCTGGTTGGAGCGGCAACGTTGCAAAAAACGACCCGATGCCCACAATCGGCCAACACCTTGCGCAGCTTCAGCAGCTTCGAGAGGCTTGAAGAAGTTACAATATCGACGCTGGAAAAATCGATTACCACATTACAGTCATCTCTGTCACGCACGATTTCAGTAACGCTTTTGAGCTCATCGGCCATTTCTGGTTCCTGGGGCAGGTCCACGAGGACGATATTCTCCGACAAGTTTTGGATTCCCATTTTAATCTCCTTTTTTTAACTCATGCAGCCTTCGCGCATTCCAAATGTTGTATCGGCAAAAGTTTGGGCCGGGTTAAGCAAAAAATCAACCCCTGCTTGTAGCCGGCAGGGGCTGTCTTGTAACATTGACCTGCAAAAAAAACTGCTTTCATATCTTTAAGGCAGGCGCACCCGTAATTCTTTCCGCGTCATACCCTTTCCCAGCAGTGGCAGGACATCACCGGCTTCGCTGCGGCTGAAGTTGAAAATCGTAAAGCCCCCCGTGCCCAGTTGGCGCGTTATGTTGATTTGCTCGATCAGCTTGCAGATGTCGGTAGGGTCGCTCCAGACACTAAGGCCGATTCCGGGATAGCACGGCACCTTGCCGGCCCATGTAAGCTGCTGCTCGACCATGCGCCGGAAATGACTGCTGGAGGGCGTGTAGTCCATCGGACAGACGAAGTCGAGGTACCCACGGTCACACCAGAGCTTCCAGTCCTGCCCGACGGAGTTCCGGTCAACGGGCCAGTCTCGAAAGACCGCCGCGGATATCTTGATGTCGGGCCTGCTCTCTTTCGCACGTTGGGCTACGGCGGCCACAACGGCAGTAATTTGCTGCCGCCGAAAGTCCAGCCATTTTTCGCTCAGCTCCTCCTTATTTCGAACATCGTCGGGCCAGTTCTTGACCTTTCCGCCGATGGCTTTCTCGAACCGCAGGCGACAGCCTTTGCAGAAGCAGCCCTCCTTGCCGGGATAGCGGATATAGTCAAAGTGCAGGCCGTCCACGTCATACTTGCGAGCGACTTCCAGCATAGACTCAATCTCAAGCTTCCGGTTGTCCGGGTCCGACGGGCACAGCCAGCGGTCGCTGGAAGAGCCGTTATAGTTGACCTGCGTTCGGCCCTGTGCCTTCATCCTAACCATAAACTTTTTATCCGTCGCTCCGCCCATATTGTAGTTCACTTTCCAGATATGACATTCGATATCGTATTTCTTGCACGCCGCCAGGCAGAGAGTGATTTGGTCGTCCTTCTCCTCGACCGCCGGCGATACGGGCAGCACGTCGCTTTCGTAGAAGGCCACCCCGCCCCACAGCATATTCGGCAGGATAGCGGTAAAGCCGTTCTCGGAAAGCAGCTTGATGGCCTGGTCCCACGTCATACCGGCCACGCCGAAGGCGCTGTGGCACCAGAACGCACGGTGCTCTCCCGCCAGGGGTTCTTGAGCCAGGCAGTATGCGTCAATCATAAACTCCTGGGCCTTTTCGGCGGCGACGATGGCCTCGGAGAACTTGCCTTCGGACAGCAGAGCCAGACTACGATTGCGAAGCCTGACAGCCCGGTCCAGAGCCGGCAGGGCGGGGCTGCCACCGGAGGCGAGCTTTCTGATGCTCTGCTCAGCCGAATTGTAGTCGTTGTAGGGCCCGAACCGGCCGAGGCGGTCAAGACATCCCTTCGCCGCTTCGCGCCACAATTCCGGCACCAGCTCCCCGACCATCGCCAGAAGCAGTTGCAGTTTGTTGGCAGCATCGTCCGGTATCAGGACGTGCGTTAAAAAGATGCAGTTGTTACTGACGACAATGGCGGGTTTGCCGGTGGATTGGCCCTCGTTGTTGTGCCACCACGCGGCGACCCGGCTCCGCCCTTTGACGGCCGATGCCTGTTGTATGTTCCACGAGCCCTGCCGGGTAATAGCCGGGACCCCCTTCAGGGGCTCATCGGAAGGGCGAATCGAGACGAAATAGCCTTGATATTTCTGCCGAACGTGCGGACCGCTTCGGATACCAACCACCGGCTCAAGGCGGTCCGTCAAACTGTAACAGGCGAGCAGCTTGCCGCCGGCCTGGAGAAATTTGGCAATCCCGTCTGCAACGTTATCCGGCATTCCTGGATTCAGGGGCAGGATGACGAGCTTGCTGGCTTTCAGTCTCTCTGCCGTAACATCCAGGTCGCTGAGCACAATGTATGAGAGGCCCGCGCGGTCGAGAAACCGGGCCATAACGTTGGTGTATTGCTTGATGCCCTTGACTTCGCCGGGTGCCCTGCTGGCGGCCGAATCACCGCGAATGATGACAACCTTTTCGCCCGTGCCAAATAGGCCCAGCCCTGCAATGTAGAACTCGGTATCCACATCTCGGCCGCGCCATGCGGAGATGCGGATGGTGTCAATTTTGCCCCATCCGGCCGGGCGGCCTTCGATGTCAGCGGACTTCTTATGAATCTTAATCCTCGTCCATCCCGCCGAGACGGGGGCGTCGAACCTGCATCTGTACCATCCGTCCCCACTATGCAAGTACATGCTGAAGCTGGACACCGGTGATGTATCCCGGCTGTAAAACAGCAGCTGTATGCCCTTGCACATCGCAAGGTCCAGCTTGAGCTCACGGTCCCACGAAGCACGGTCGAACCTTGTGCCGCGGAAGTTGCACGGCATCCTCAAGGCCTTGCGGCCGCCGAACTCCACTACAGAGACCGGTTTACTGCCGGCCATCGGCTTCCAGAGCCTTTGGGCGTGCTGCTGGGAATACGAGAAGTCATCCACCAGCTCGTAATCGGTTTTGGGAACCGTCGGCACAGGCTGTTCAGAGGCAATGACACAAACGACAGCCAACAAGGCTATAATACAACCAGACATAGCGCGCTCCTGAAAAAAGTAGGGGGCCGGGGACCCCATTTCGCGACTTTTTACGAAATGGGAACCCACCACAATAGTCTATAAGAAAATAGTAAGAACAGCGACTGTTTTTATTGATTTACTTTTTTTATAATACCGTGTATAGATGCGAACAAAGCATTGCAGGAGAAAACTCAATGGAGCAGAAACGTCTTTTTGCGGTTGTTCTTATCAGCGTCGGCATTCTGCTGGCAGGATGTAAGGCGCGCAAGGTCACCTTTATAACAATAGGTACGGGAGGGGTAACAGGAATCTATTATCCTACGGGTGTCGCTATAAGTCGAATGGTTAATAAGAAATTTGATGAATACAGGATTAAAGCAACTGTTGAATCGACAAGCGGTTCTGTCTTCAATGTTAATGCAGTGTTAAACGGAGACTTGGTCTTTGGTGTTGTTCAATCAGACAGACAGTATCAGGCGTATAACGGATTAGCTGAATGGTCCAAATACGGAAAACAGACAGATCTGCGGTCACTATTTTCAGTCCACCCGGAATCAATCACCTTAGTCGCATCAGAGAAAAGCGGCATCAGGGAAATTAAAGACTTAAAAGGGAAAAGGGTAAATCTTGGAAACCCCGGCTCCGGATATTTGCAGAACTCAAGGGATGTGCTAAAAGCGGTGGGTCTTACTGAAAGAGATGATCTCAAAGCCGAACATGTTAAAGCCGTAGAGGCACCCGGCTTACTGCAGGATGAAAGAATTGATGCCTTCTTCTATACAGTGGGACATCCCAATAGTAACATTAAAGAAGCAACATCCGGGAGAATTAAGGTGTTTATCGTGTCTATCGAAGGTCCGGAGATAGATAAGATGCTTAAAAAGTATCCTTACTATGCGAAATCGAAAATAGCTCATTCTTTTTATCCCTATGCAAAGAATACCCAAGATATTGCGACAATCGGCGTAAAGGCGACCTTTGTTACATCAAAAAACGTGAACGAGGATATTGTTTATGCTATAACAAAAGAGGTGTTCGAGAATTTTGAAGACTTTAAGTCCCTTCATCCTGCTTACGAGGTGCTGACAAAAAAAGACATGCTGAAGGGACTTACCGCTCCAATTCACAAAGGCGCCTTAAAATACTATAAAGAGGCCGGCCTCGATAAACACATAGACCCGAAACTCATAATTGATTAGATGCCTTTAAGAAACGAGAGAAAAACCGACAGACGCATCATTGCTGCTATCTCAGTAGCATGGGCTTTGTTTCAACTTGCTTTACCTCGTTCGATAATATTAGACAGCACAACGGTAAGGGCGGTTCACCTAACTTTTGACATAACGCTCGTATTCCTGACCTACCGTGGCAGTACCAAACGAAAGTGGAAAGCAGACTTCACCGACGCAGCAAGCCATATCCCACTTATTGACTATATTCTGGCGGGTTTGGCGTGTCTTTCTGTGCTGTACTTTGTCTTTGGCTGGACGGGTATAACAATGCGGGCGGGCCTGCCTATTCGGCGGGATGTTGTTATAAGTGTTATACTAATCGTACTTCTGCTGGAGGCAACAAGGCGTGCGATTGGACCTGCCCTTGCCATTATTGCTATTGTGTTTACACTCTATGCCTTCTTAGGCCCTTATATGCCGTCGATATTTGCCTTTGGGGGCGTGTCACTGCGAAGGTATCTTTGCCAGATTGCTCTATCAGCGGAAGGGATTTTTGGAATTCCCCTTTATGTTTCCGCCAATACGGTTTTTCTATTTGTGCTGTTAGGCTCAATGCTTGATAAAGTCGGGGCAGGACATTTCTTTAATGACCTTGCGCTCTCTTTACTTGGTCGATTTAAGGGCGGCGCAGCAAAGGCAGCCGTTGTCTCAAGCGGATTAACAGGTCTTTTCTCAGGCTCAAGTATTGCCAATGTTGTTACAACGGGGACCTTTACGATTCCCTTGATGAAGAAGTGCGGCTATCCAGGAAAGATTGCAGCGGCAACCGAGGTTGCCGCAAGCACTAACGGCCAGTTGATGCCCCCGATAATGGGAGCAGCAGCATTTATCATTGCTGAATATCTGGGCATTGATTACCTTGATGTTATAAAGGCCGCCGCCGTTCCTGCCTTTGTATCTTATTTTGCCCTGTTTTATATCGCTCACCTTGAAGCCTCAAAACTCGGAATGAAAGGCCTGCCAAAGTCGGACATCCCCAGATTTCTGACCGTGCTGAAAAGTGGATTTCATTACCTTATCCCCCTAATTGTTTTGATATATGAATTGATAATTATGCGTCACACCCCAAACCTGGCGGCTTTTAATGCAATACTTGTCCTGATTGTGATTGTCTTT
>JAUVYZ010000190.1 GCA_030602845.1 Phycisphaerae bacterium
TGCTTTTGGTGCCGAAGCCGCCCCGGCCTTTCTTCCAGGAAGAGTCGTTAAAACCCGGATTCTGCCAGCCGTCACCGGGCTTGCTCGTAGTGTAACTCCACTCGATACCATGTCTCCGGGATGTTGGTACAATCGTCTTGATTACCGGCGGCGGCAGGTAGAGCTTGCGATTGGCCGCGGCGATTCTTTCAACGTCCGCCTTGACCATTCCCCGGTCGTAGGTCATAAACCCGTTGACCTCAATCTCCACATCGGTCGTTTGTGTGTACACTGCGGCGCACAGCCCACCACCAATCATCGGCCGCAGCTTGCTCAGCAAAGCTACGTAGGCGTTTGTCAGTTGCTCTCTGGTTTCATAACTGCGATAACCCCAGTTCTTCTCATCTTGCCAGGTATGCCCTTTTACCGGCAGCCCCAGACCGCCGAACTCGCCCAACACCGATGCGCGTTTTTCCTCATTGGGCGGTGCTGCCGGACCGGGATAGCTGTGAATATCGCGCACGTCGCCGGATTCTTTGTTCGCCCAGCCGCTTGACTCGTTCACTAACCGCGTCGGGTCCCACTTTTTAATCAGTTCAACGAGGCGCGGCGTGTCGTGTTGTCCCCAGCCCTCGTTGAACGGCACCCACATCACAATACAGGGATGATTGCGGAAAGCGTCGATGACCCGTTTCAACTCCATCTCGAACTGCTTCTTGTCTGCGTCTGTCTTGTTATTGCCGTTGGGCATATCCTGCCAGACCATTAACCCCAGCTTATCGCACCAGTAGTACAGGCGTGCAGGTTCCACTTTGACGTGTTTGCGCAGCATATTGCAGCCCAGCTTCTTCAATACCTCGATGTCGTAGCGAAGGGCTTCATCTGTCGGCGCGGTGTACAACCCGTCCGGCCACCAGCCCTGGTCCAGTGGCCCATATTGAAACAGCGGCTCGTTGTTCAGAAACAGACGATTTATTCCAGCTTCGTCCTTCTTTACCTCAATCTTCCGCATCCCAAAGTAGCTGCCCACTTCGTCATAAGTCTTGTGACGGGTTTTTAGCTTCTTTACCAGCTTTACTTCGAGGTCATAAAGGAAAGGTGAATCCGGTGACCAGAGCTTTGCATTGGGTATTTTAGCCGTGAGTTTATTGAGCCCGCGTGAACCACCGATTATACGTACCCGGCCGCCGCCTCTAACTAAAACATTTACAGTATATTGGTCGATGTCGCCGACAGTATCAACTTCGACTTGTACTTTACTGTTATCGACGTCGGGGACAATCTTGATCGCGGCGATATAGGTTTCCGGCACCGGCTCCAGCCACACCGTTTGCCAGATTCCCGTAACTGCCGTGTACCAGATACCGCGGGGGTTTTTCACCTGTTTGCCTCGCGGCTGCGAACCCGCATTCGTCGGGTCCCATACGCTCAATACAATTTCCTGCTTACCGGTATCTTTCAGAGCATCAGTAATATCGAAGGTGAATGGGTCATACCCACCGCGATGGCTGCCGACCTCTTTGCCGTTGACCCACACCGTCGTTTCCCAGTCTACCGCCTCGAAGTGCAGCAATACGCGCTGGCCTTTCCATTTGCCGGGTATCTTGAATGTGCGTTGATACCACAGCCGGTTCTTCTCGCCCACCGGCTTCATCACCCCCGACAGAGCCGACTCAACCGGAAACGGTACAAGAATCTGGCCATCGAACTTTGCAGGTTTCGATTTATCTTTGGGCCGAATCGCGTATTCCCACAGCCCGTTAAGGTTCAGCCAGTCTTTGCGAACCATTTGTGGCCGGGGATACTCCGGGTGAGCATTGTCCGGCGAGACCTCCTTTGCCCATTGCGTCATCAGCGGCCCATCAGCCGGCTTCCACTGGGCCTGCATAGACGAGCAGACCATCAACACCGAGCATATCACGACCCAATACCTTGTTTTGTTTCGAAACAACCCTCTTTCGCTGCGTTTTGATTCCATCTTTTCATCTCCCTTCAGTCTATATGCCTGCTTTTGTTGCTTTTTTCACGAGAGGAAGTACCTTTTTATCTATTTCCAATTCGTCCTCCCCGACTTTTACTTTGAATAAGGACCAGCGCTCGACATACTCCACCTTTCCACCATCTGCCGGGATTTTCGTCAGCGGCCCTAACGTCTCGAATTCCAGCATTTCGTCATTCGTGAACGTCTCGGTATTACAGCCCATATCCGGATATGTTGCTTCGGGATTATACGGGTAGCGCTTGATGAACAGTTGGCCGTTCAGGTAATAAGCTCCCCACCCGACTTTATTGAGTAGACCCGCCTTTTGCTTCTTGGCAACCTTGGGATTCTGTTTAAGTTGTATATACTTTGTGCCCCATATCCATCGTGGGTCTTTCATATCGGTGTACCGCCAGAGCACTAAAGGACGGGCAGGAAGCAGAAACTCCGGGTGAGCACCAAAAGGTTCCTGAGGAAGAATAAGCCTGCCGCCTTGTGCCATAACACTCATGGCCCAGGGTGATGCCTCGATGTCCCACATGTTTGTATTTATCAGCCGGTGAAGTACTTTTACATGGTTGCCTTTCGAATCGAGCGTAACCTCAATTTCCTTTACTATGCCGGTTGTGGTCTCGACGTCCTGCGTAAGTTTTAAAGTCTTTCCGTCCCAGCTATGCTTAATAGCTGAGTTATCGAGAAAGTATGTCCTCACAGCATGTTCAGGAGCATGCCAAGGCGGTGTCCGCCATAGATTCGCCAGCTATCGCCGCCGGTTTTGCCCATTTGGTCTTTGTATTCGGTGAACAAATTCTGCCCGCCCACGTAGCCGAACCGCATAATTCGAGGCCCCACGTCTGTTGTCGCAATAAGTTCTATCTGCCCGTTGCTGAGCTTAATGCAATTGGGCCATCCGCCATAAGAGACTTTCTTCATTCTCACGTTCCTTTCTTTTCTAATTTCCCGACCGCCAATTGCTTGCGGTGGGCACCCCAGTGTTGACATAAGCACCAACCCTAAACCAACTGCTATGACGGTGCTGTTAATGTGGTACCCTTTTGTTAGATGCTTCATTTTTTTGTCCTCCATCTGAATTTTTTCGTTTTTTATTAACGTTTTAATCACCCTTATGAACCGGTGTTTCCCAAATATGGCATATCCTCCATCCCTGTGGACCGCTACCAGAATAAATATTTTGATAAATTATGCCTGAATTCCGTCAAGGCGCCAAGCACGAATTTGAGGATTGTTCATCACCCGCTTTTTTCGCGGATAATAGGGCCAAATGACACTAATTTACAGTGGGGTTAAGTGTTCGTAGCATAGGTTCGCAATAGCGATGTAATCTTCCGGCGGCAGTTGTTCGGGGCGCTGGTGCGGGTCGATGCAGCATTGTTCGAAGATTTTAGGCCAACCGTGAATTTCCGTGAGCTTGCCGGCCGCAAGCTTTGTGCAGGCCTTTAGCATTTTTCGGCGGTGTCGCATAAAGAGATTTACGACCTCGCTGAAAAGTTCCATATTCTGAATCCGGCTTACCTTTGCATTTTTGCGGACAAAGCTGACCATTGCAGAATCGACTTGCGGCTGGGGCCAGAAGACCGTCGGCCTCAAAACCCTTATCGTTTTTACATCGCCGGTCACGCTCAGCAGGATACTCAATATGCCGTAGTCTTTGCTGCCGGCAGCAGCCGTCATTCGCTCGGCCACTTCCTTTTGGACCGTGGCATACATATTGTCTGCTGTTGTCGGGCCTGTAACCAGATTCAGCATTACAGGGGAAGCTACACTGTAAGGCAGATTTGCCACTAACAGGAACCGGCCGGGATATTTTTTACGGGCCGGCTCGATTGCGTCTGTGACGGTGCGGCTGATAGTATTCTTGTTTTCGAGGATGTCGGTGTTGATGACCTCGACGTTTTCGGCTTTTGCCAGTTGCCTTTTTGCAATTTTGGCCAGTGTCCCATCAACCTCCACGGCGATGACCTTGCCGGCACGCTGGGCCAGGGCCTCAGTCAAAGAACCTGTCCCGCAGCCCACCTCGAGCACAATATCGTTATTGTGGATATTCGCAGAATCTACGAGCTTTCCCATCAGATTCAGGTCGATGAGGAAATACTGGCCGAGCCGTTTGTTCGGCCCCAGGCCTGATGATGCAAGCAACTGCTGGATTTGCTGCTTAGTCTGCATAATTGCATATCGCGTATTCCGCTTCACGCTTCACGCTTCACGAGATGCGCTTCACGTTTTGTTGTCGCAATTTGGATTGCAGCGGTTATGGCTGATTTCATACCAGCTGGGTTGGCAAGGTTTCGCTCTGCGATATCGAAGGCTGTTCCGTGAGCTGGTGATGTTCGTATTATTGGTATGCCGATAGTGATATTAACCGCTTTCTCGAAATCGAGCAGCTTTACAGGAATCATACCCTGGTCGTGATACATTGCGACGACCGCGTGAAATTCACGGCCGGCAGCCCGCAAAAAGTGGGGATCAGCCGGAAAGTGGCCGAGGCAGTTTATACCTTGTTCCTGTGCTAATAAAATCGCGGGTGATATTATCCGCCGTTCTTCATCGCCGAATTGGCCGTCTTCACTGGCGTGAGGATTCAGTGCCGCAACGCCAATCTTAGGATTCTCCACGCCGAAGTATTCTTTCAATGCGTCATTTAATAAATCTATCGGCTCAAAGACGCAGCCGATTGTGAACTTGTGCCGCACCTCGAACAGCGCCTCGTGGATTGTCGCCAGAGCCACTTTTAACGGACCGGCCACAAACATCATTGCCTTTCGAGGGGATTTGCAACGCCCCGCGAACATCTCCGTATGGCCG
>JAUVYZ010000137.1 GCA_030602845.1 Phycisphaerae bacterium
GTTTCCTACGAATGTGTTGTTAGCACCCACAAATACCCCGCGGGTATGCAGGGCGTATGGCACCGGCGTTATCCCTATCCGCGGACTGAGAACGGTGTACTCGCACGGGTCATTGAAATCCCCCGGCCGAACGCCAATTTCCAGCCAGCGAGAATCGCCGTTGAACACCTCACTGCCGAAATCCAATTCTGTCGCAAATTGACCCTCGATGACATCAAGGTCGTTTACGTCAACCGTGCTACCCACCTGATTAACGTCATTCACCTCGTCCGGGTCATCCCACAGCTTGAATTGGAAGTCATAGAGGTCGTCCGCTGGCTTGTTGGCGTCTATAAGCCGTCCCTGGTAGGTAAATGCCGTACCCACTGGAGCTGCCTCGCTGACCCTGGCAGGACAGACCATCAGGCCCAAGGCCAGAACCAATGCTACTCTGCGAAGTAGCTCGCTGCGTAGCACGAGAATTGCTGACATTCCGCCACAGCGGATCTTCGATTTTGTCGTTTTCATCTTTTTCTCCTTTTAAAAAATGTTAATATTTGCCGGTGCACACTGTGCGCATCTGTACTTCCTCGTGAAATTTCCCGAAAATCGGATTATAGAGCTGCATTTATCATCAACCTCCTGCCTTTGACAAAGCTAATTACGATAGTACAATTGTACCCTTTCGCACACCTCGCCGTCAACAAAATCTACGAAGGATTCTGCGTTCCAAGTGCCCCCGCATTATGCAGTACGAATACGCATTACAAGCAGCGCAAAAAGCCCGCCATAGGTGGGACGAACCAATCTCAAATCTCGTATCCGTTCCGCCCGACAAAGACGGGCCTGCTGTTTGCATCTCGCCGGACGAGATACCATATCACGATTCACGAGATACGATTTTAATCAGACCTTTTCCGGAACCACAAACGGCTCACGGTAGTTGCGCGCGACGTACATATTCGCCCAGTCACTGTATTCGCCGACGAATTTCTCCTTCGTTGTATCCATCGTCAGCATCGGGCCCATCGTTATCGGCTCTTTCGCCAGGTCCACCTCATTGGCATTGAGGTGACTGAGCATTCGCTCGAACGAGTCCATCAGCTCGGCGTTGTCGCCGATGGCCTTCTTGATCTCGCTCGCTGGCATTTTCTTGCCGATACAATGCGAGACGTTGCCCATATGGCAAAGGGCGCTGGATATATGTCCCTTCTCGATGTCGGAGTTAAGGTCACTGACCTTATGGCTGCGAACCGCGTCGATAAAGTTCTGATGGTGGCCGCCACCGCCGCCACCGGAGAACTGCTTAATCTTCTTACCGCTATTGTCGTATGTCCAGCCGCCGCCACCGCCGCCGACAAAATACCCGTCCTCACATTGAACGCAAATGCCGATGCGCGTCCCGCGGAAGTTGTCCATCGACCTGTCACCCTTCTTGCGAGGCAGGCCGCGCACCTCGAAAATCAGCGGGGCCGGCTTGTAATCGAAGAAAATAATCTGCGTATTGGCCGTCTCGCCCGCATCGTTAACTCCCAATCTGCCGCCTATGCTTATCACGCGCGGCGCCAGCTTCTCCGGGCCGCCCAACGCCCAGCGCGCCAGGTCCATCTCGTGAATCCCCTGGTTGCCCAGGTCGCCGTTGCCCGTGTTCCAGACCCAATGCCATTTGTAGTGCAGCTGCTTGCGTCGCAGAGGCGCCATCTCGGCCGGACCGCACCACAGATTATAGTCCACCGTCTCCGGAGGCGAAATTGGCCCATTTGTCCCGTTAACAATACCATTTCCACTGAAGCGGGGCTTATAGCAGAAACCACGCGACCACTTTATCGCGCCCATCTTGCCATCCTGCATATATTTGAACGCCTCCATCAATCCCTGGTCCGACCGTTTCTGCGTGCCGGTTTGCACAATCCTATCATACTTACGGGCCGCCTCAATCGCCTTGCGACCTTCCCAGATGTTGTGCGACACGGGCTTCTCGATATAGACGTCCTTGCCCGCCTGGCACGCCCATATCGTCACTAACGAATGCCAGTGGTTCGGCGTCGCAGAGGTAATAGCATCAATGCTCTTGTCTTCCAGCAGCTTGCGAACGTCAATGTAAGTCTTGACCTTCTGCCCGTATTTCTTCTCAAAATCTCTTGTCTTGCTTTCCACGTGCGCTTTGTCCGCATCGCAAATCGCAACAACACGCACGCCCTTCTTTTCATTGAAATACCTGACGTGACCGCCGCCCTGGCCCCCGGTGCCGACGACCGCAAACCGCAGGTCGTTATTCGCACCGCGGACGCGCGAATTTGGTGCCAGCACTGCTATTGCTGCTCCGGCAGCAACCGAACTCTTGATAAATTCTCGACGTGTTAACTTGCTCATAATACTTTCTCTCCTTTATTTTTGATAATAATGTTGTCTACGATATCGTTTTCTTCAGCATATCTTAGAATCGGTTCTTTGTCAACTATTTTGCTGGCTTTGTTGCCGCATATTCACTGTAATGTTCCGCCACTTTTGCCTGTTTCTCATCGCCTTTATGAAAATACAGCCGATACCGAAACGTCAAGCTTTGACCTGATGGAATAGTAATATCTCCGGTGCCCTTCGGCTTGCCCTCGAAGTTATGCACCCCGAACGGATTGGCCGTAAACAGACCATAATCTCGAACGTGCCACCACGTCGGATGTTTCGGGTTTTTCGGATGGTCGAAAATCGCCACCCCCACTACCTCGCCATTCACCGGGCCGTAGTAATCGCACCACGCCGCACGCTTACCCCATGTTGCCTTGTCGCGAACACCTTCGCTGTTGACAATATGTCCCTTACCGACTTTACCTCGCAGTCGCATCGTGGGCGCCAGCCGAATCGCCATCGAGCCTTCCTTCGTATCACCCAGTATTACCTTGCCGTGCGACGCCTGAATCGTAATCTCGAAGTCCATCATTTGGCCATCCGGCCGATTGTAAAATCTATGCGTCTGGGTATCCGTACAGACGACTTCGCCATTGGCCGCCACCCATTTATTCTGCGACTGAATGATGCCGACCTTGCGGCCGGAACTGACCTTAACGAATTTATCGTGTACAATCTTGTCGTCCCGCCCCTGCCAGAAATCGTGCCCGTTCACCTCCCCGTGCGTGAACCACAGCGACCGGTGATGCCGATGGTCTTGCGCTTCGTCCTTACCCTCCTTCATCGGCCAGTGACGAGTGATATTAACTCCCGTCGGCCCAATTACCGGATAAAAATACGGAAACGGTCCATCTTTGAAGTTGTACTCCGTGAATAGTGTTCCGTTGATTTCAACCTTTAGCTTCTTTTCGCCTTGGAGAATCTTAACTCCTCTACGTTTTATCTTGGCCGCCTGCGCCCTCGCAACCATCCTCCGCCAGACCTGCCGCTGCTCGACCAGCGCCTTGACACGGTCCTTCGGGTTCGTGCGGGCCTCAAGAAGTATCCAGCCGTCGTAGTCCATCTCAACAAGCAGATTCACCAGCTCCTGGTAGGGATAGCTGCCGATGTTCACTTCGCGGATATGGACGGTATCACCGAAGCGGTCCTTCACCAGGTTGAAGTTGTACTCCAGTCCTTGCCCGGTCAGGTCCTGCGAGTTGCAGTTCCAGCACACCCCAACGTTGGGATGCTGGGCCACGTCCATTATCCCTTTTATGACCGGCAGCGGTGAGCACGCCCCGTGGACCTCCAGCCGAATCTCCTGCCCGTACTCGGCGCCGAACCGGCCCAGTTCATTCAGCGACTTGCCTATCTGCTCTATCGTCTTTTCCCGCGGCACCCCCCTCGGCAAATCATTCGGCTTGACCTTCACGCCCGAGCCGCCTACGTCGTGCGAGAGCTTGATATACTCCTTCGCACCCTCGATGTCTTTGCGAAGTCGTGCCGCGTCAACGTGGTGGAAGGCGAAGTTCGTGCCCGGACCCAACAGCGTTACCGCGCTGTCGTCAAAGCGCTTCTTCACCTCACGCCGTTGTTCGGCATTGAGGTGCGATTCGACACCGTGCTTATGCTGGGTGCGAAGCTCAACGCCCAGCACCCTGCTCTTTTCGCAGTTGGCTATCAGCGTCGGCAGGTCCCAGTCCCTGCCCCACTGGTAGGTAACCAGACCCAGTTTCATTTTCGGACCGGACGTCCTGGCAGCGGCTAAGCCCAGCGCTCTGTCAAGCGGCCCCGCCACAACCACAACCGCACCAAGGTACATCGACTCCTTAAGAAAACTCCGGCGATTTAGCCGGCCACGTCGTCTCTTACCGTCTGTGCTCATCTTTTTTCTCCTTCCTGTTACTTCGAGCATCGAATCACGAAAAACTTTCTCGTCCAACTTCGCAGAGTCGGCAAGATGCTCGTTTCTGCTCTAATCCCTGTTACCGTCCAGGCTTCAGCCCATCCTCGCGCGATTGGCTTGACTAACATACTATTATTCCTGCCTGACGCCGTTATGTCAAGCTAATTTTGGCAAAAATTTGGCCTGTTTCTTGGATATCACATCAAATTTACAGCTTGTTCCTTGACGAAGCAGTCAAAACAGTATAATTTTATGCCGGTTCTTTCAATCGCCTTATCTGCTCATATAAGGCCTGTTATTCGAGAAAATTCTTCTGTTAATATTTTTATGTTGAGAAGGGAAACGCTATGAAAAATGCACAAACTATTGCAAATGCGGCTGCAGTATTAATTGCCCTGTTAACCGGGACAATCGTCTTTGCTGGCTGCACAGCGAATTCGGATTATCAAAGTTATATTGATGCCCCTTATATTATCGATGTCCCTGTCGAATCTCGGAGCATTTCGTTTGAAAATCCGACCGGCGCAAAGGGACAATCTGCCAGGGCCGCCAGTAAGCTTGGCGTCGGGCGTAAAGGCGCACCGTCGAAGCCGATTAAGGCCGGCCAAACCGTTACGCTTTGTAACATTAAAGGCCCCGGCGTCATCCGTCACATCTGGATGACCACTCGTCGCAGACCGGAGAGCTTGCTCGGAATGGTCATTCGCGCATATTGGGACAACCAGAAACAGCCCTCCATTGAAGTCCCCATCGGAAATTTCTTCGGTATATCCCACGGCGGCGAACCTCGCCAGGCTTACCAGTCCGCCGTTCATTCTGTAAATCCAAATGCCGGTATGAATATCTGGCTGCCTATGCCCTTCTCCAAAAGGGCACGATTCACAATCACAAACCACAGCGATAAGGACACCGTCCTTTTTTACAACATTGATTACACCCTCGCCGACTCTCTTACCGGGCCGTTCGGAAGGCTTCACATTCTCTACCGAAGAGAGAACCCCACAACTTTGAAGAAGGACTTTGTTATCCTGCCTAAGCGGACCGGAATGGGACGATTTGTCGGATGTGTCCTCGGCATCAGGCCTCTCAGCGGCGATTGGTGGGGCGAAGGAGAAATCAAGGTCTATCTCGACGGCGATGAGCAGTTCCCCACCATCGCCGGAACCGGAACCGAAGACTACATCGGACAATCCTGGGGACTGCAGGACAAGACCTACTTATATGGAGGAACTTCGCTGAACTCTAAAGGCCTGATTGCAATTTATCGCTGGCATATAAAAGACCCTATCTACTGGAAAAAGGACATTCGAGTAACAATCCAGCAAATCGGCTGGAAGGGCGGCCTGTATGAAAGGCAGGATGATTGGAGTACAACTACTTTCTGGTATGAGCCGCTGCCTGCTGCGCCTTTGCCTCCGCTGCCCGATTATAAAACCAGACTCGCCGGCTACAAAGTGGCTTCAAATCCCTAAAAAAGCAACTTTGCTTTCGTTCGTCTTCTGTCGTTCATCGTCCCTCGTTTGGGGTGGCAGCCTCGCGCAGCCGAGGAATCTATTTTGCTTGCCCCGCACTAATTAGGCGTCTGCCGTAAATTAGTGCGGGGTCATTGCGAGCGATTCGAAGAATCGCGCGGCAATCTCAAAACGTCCCTTTTAGACTTTGGCAACAGATCCGGAAGCGGGAATCCAGTTTTTCGCTCTGGACTCCTGCTTTCGCAGGAGTGACA
>JAUVYZ010000186.1 GCA_030602845.1 Phycisphaerae bacterium
AGACATGGATTCCTTCGACTGCGCTCAGGATAAATAACACGGATACATTCTCCACAGCAGCACTGCTACGAAGTATGAATTGACACTGATAGTTCGATAGTAATTGGCCGCGGGATTTTTCGGGAATTCTGTTGACGGCAAGGTGTGCGAAAGAGTATAATTGTGTAATCTTTGATAGCTTTAATGGAGACAGCCGGTGATGAAAAAATGGAACTTCATTGGCTCAATTCAACGGAATTTTGCGAAAAGGTATCGGTGCGCATTGGGTGTGCCGTGAACCCCGTTAGAAATTCTATAGCGAGGAATAATAGGTTACAAGAAAAGCAAATTTCCCGAAAAACACGGGGAAACAGACGTCCGGCAACGACACCGGAGTTTTCTAACGGAGTGAAATATTAACGATTTTTTGAAAGGAGAAACAATGAAAACGACAAAAATGTTAACAATTCTCGTGCTACGTAGCGAGCTACTTCGCAGAGTAGCATTGGTTCTGACTTTGGGCCTGATTCTATGCCAGGCCGAGGTCAGCGAGGCGGGGCCGATGGGTACCGCTTTTACGTACCAAGGGCATTTGTACGACAACAACGACGTGGCAGACGGGGAGTATGACCTTAAGTTCACGCTCTACGATGCTAACGAAGGCGGCAGCCAGCTGGCAGGTCCGATTGAGGTAAACGACTGTAATGTTATAGACGGCTACTTTGCGGTGGAACTGGATTTCGGCAGCAGTGTCTTCGACGGTAATGCCGTCTGGCTGGAAACGACGGTAGCTCATGGTGACGGCAGCAACCCCTGTACGCTCAGCCCGCGGCAGGAAGTAACGCCAACGCCTTATGCGATTTATGCAAAGACCGCCGGTGGTATTTCGGGTGGGGGTGGGGTGGCAAGTGGATTCTACATTCTGGGTGATTCTAAGATATCGCCGCCAGGCTATACCTACACGGGCAACTATGTCCGGACCCAGGCGGCCTGGTCCGAGAAGACCCCAATGCCAACGGCTCGAGGCAGCTTGACGGCAGCGGTGGTTAACGGCAGGATCTATGCGATCGGAGGCTATTCAGAAGCAGAGTACACGGCAGTCAACGAGGAATACGACCCTGCGACCAACACGTGGGCTATAAAAGCGCCGATGCCAACGGCTCGATCTTCCCTTGCTGCTGCGGGGGTGAACGGCAAGATATACGCCATCGGCGGATATGAGGGATTTGGGTCGCATTTGGATAAGAACGAGGAATACGATCCGGTCACGAACACTTGGGCTATAAAGGCGCCGATGCCGACGGCTCGGTCTTTCCTTGCCGCCGCGGTGGTAAGCAACAAGATATATGCAATTGGCGGATATGTTCAACCGTCGTATTTGTCAACGAATGAGGAATACAATCCTGCCACGAATACCTGGGCTACAATGGCAGATATGACCAGTGCTCGCCGATCGCATGCCGCCGCGGTGCTGAACAACGTAATCCACGTATTCGGCGGACAAAGTCCAGGGCGTATCTTGGCAAAGCATGAATCATATGCGCCTTCAAGCCCGAGTTGGTTTGTGTACGACGACATGCCGACCCCTCGATATCAGCTTGCCGCGGTAGAGTTGGATAACAAAATCTACGTAATCGGTGGTTCTGATGGATTTAAATTGGCAAGGAACGAGGTATATCATTCCTTTACCCACTCTTGGTCAACGGGGCCAGATATGCTGACGGCTCGAAATGGTCTTGCCGCTGCAGTGGTAAACGGCAAGATCTACGTATTTGGCGGATATAATCAGGCATCGCTGATATTGTCAAATACTGAGGAATTTGACCCTGATGCTCAGGAGCAAATCTACCACATCCACCGGAAAGATTGACGAGGAGTGCTAAAATCTGGATTGAAAGAGGTGAACCGTTGGATAAAAGACTAGTGAAAGTACTAGTCATTTTGTTAATTCCACTGGCAGCAGTGGCGAATGGTTGCAGGCCGGGCGCGGATGGAGGACCTGGAATCCTCGCTACGGTCGGCCAGGCGCAAATCAGCAGCAAGGACATGTCATACAAGATAACTACTGAGAAGGCGTATGGAAACGAGACGGTGACGGAGGTGGCCGCGCTGGTTGCGCTTATAAACGATGCACTTGAGCAGGAGGTCGGGCGAATCTTCGGGGTCACCGCTACGCCCGAAGATATATCCGAACTGAGCAGACACGCGGATGAGACCACCAAGGCGCCCGAGATCCTGGCAATCGTGAAACGCGCCTTCGGCGAAGACCAGGACGCATACGAGCGACTATATCTGGCCCCAAAGATTATCAACAGGAAGCTGCACGCGTGGTACAGCAGGAATGCCAATACCCACGAGCACCAAAGAGCACTGATAGAAAAGGCATATACCATCGCGCGGTCGGGCAAATCTTTAGAGGAAGCGGGGCAAGAGTGCGGTTTGGATTTTTCGGCGGGCGAGAACAGAAAAACTAACAGGGGAATGCCTGGTTTATTGAAAGAATATTTCACACAGGATGGGCAATTTCCAGCAGACCCGATGATAAGCATACTTGAAGCAATGTCAGAAGGCGAGATTTACAAGAATATCGTTGAGGATGATTACGGATACAAGGTGATAAGACTTGTCCAAAAGAATGGAGCGCAGTACAAGCTCGAGACAATTACGGCTAAGAAGCGGCCTTTCGGAAAATGGTTTCAGGAGCAGGCGGCGCAAGTCGGCATCAAAATCCTTAATGCAGAACTGGAAAAGAAGCTTGCTTCAAAGTGTCCAAACGTATGGTGGGTAAAGGAGGTTCATAATGAAACGAACGAATAGTAAATTGATAAGCGTTAAGGTTGAAAAATCTATACTTCTGACAATATGTATTCTGCTGTTTTCGTTACCGGCTGTTGCCGACTACGATATTCCCCGACACACAATCGGCGGGGGTGGGGGACGAAGCAGTGGTGGGCCGTATGTGCTTACGGGTACGATTGGTCAGCCGGATGCGGCCTGGAGCAGCGGCGGTCAATATGAACTGTTAGGTGGCTTCTGGCCGGGCGGACCATTATGCTTTGTTGATTTTTACAGCTTTGCAAGATTTGCCGAACTGTGGCTTGAAACCGGAGTTGGTCTGGCCGCTGACCTCGACAACGATGAAGATGTTGACTTTGCCGACTTAAAACGGCTTGTTGACGAATGGCTCTATTCCTGCCCGCCTGATTGGCAGTTAAAATGATGCGGGTTGTGGCAAATTTTACGAAAAGGTATCGGTGCGCACGGGGTGTGCCGTAAACCCCAAGGACAAATTTCTAACGGGGTGAAAATATTAACCGTTCCCTGCTTGGGCAGGGACAAAGTTCGAAAGGAGAAAACAATGGAAACAAGAAAAGCAAAAACAAAAGTGGCAGCGACTGTGTTGGCTTTGGCTGGGCTGCTGCTGTTTTCACTGTTCGCTGTCGGCGGTTCTTTGGAGCCGAGTGCGCCGCCCGGGCCGACGATGAAGACCTTAGATGAGGTCGAGCCCAGGATTCCCATCCCGGCATCAGCAGCGCCGACCGGGACGTTTACCATCTCCCGGAGCGGTTCCTATTACCTCATCGGAGACCGCGTTTCTAAGGACACGGGCATCCAGGTCAATGTTGATAACGTCACCATTGATCTTAACGGTTTCTGTTTGATCGGCAGCAGTTCGAGCGGTCACGGCATCTACATGTATGAACGCACCAACGTTGAGATCAAGAACGGGACTGTCCGCAACTTCGGAATGGACGGCATCCATGAAGGCCCTTCCACCGGAAAGAACCATCGTGTCATTAATGTGCGTGCCATCGATAACGGCAGTTCCGGTTCATACCGGGGGATTTACCTGTACAGCTCATATAATCTTGTTAAAAATTGTACCGCTACGGGAAACACCTCTCACGGCATCTATACCGGCAGCAGGAACTCTGTTACCGGCAATATCAGCAACAATAACGGGGGCAGTGGGATTTCTGTTCTTCAAGGCAGTTCTGTGACCGGAAACACCTGTTACGACAACGCCCACCACGGCATCCAGGCCTTTGACGGCAGCACGATTATAGGCAATAATTGTTATTCCAATGACATCTACGGCATCAATGCCTGGAACTACTGTATGATTGACCAAAACACTGTCTTTGACAACAATAATGGCAATTTGCTTTATAGGACAGGATGCGTACTGGGCACCAACTGTGCCCCGTGAAAATATTAACAATTTTTGAAAGGAAAAAGAAATGAAAACGACGAGGAAAAAAACAGAAGTGGTAGTGAGTTTGCTGGCTTTGGCTGGGCTGCTGGTGTTTTCACTGTTCGCTGTCGGCGGTTCTTTGGAGCCATCCGCGCCGCCGGGGCCGACGATGAAGACCTTAGATGAGGTCGAGCCGAGGATTCCGATCAGCCAGGCGGACATTCCCCTGACGATAAGTACGCCCGGTTCGTACTATCTTACTGAGAATGTTACCGCCGCCGGGACCGCCATTACTGTAGCGGTCGACGATGTAACGATTGACCTGGCCGATTTTGCCCTGGTCGGGCCGGGGTCAGGGACAAACTACGGCATTTATATGAGCGGACGCAGCAACGTGGAAATCCGCAACGGTACAGTTCGCGACTTTTACTATGGTATCTACGAGGGCAGCTCCTCCTCGGGCCAAGACCACCGGGTCATTGATGTCCGGTCCGTCTCCAATGGCCGACGTGGCATTTCTCTTAATGGCAAAAGCCATCTGGTCAAGGACTGCACGGCAAGTGACAACGGAACCTCGGCTACAGGCACCGTCATCGGCATCCATGCCGGCGACGGCAGTACGGTGACCGGCAACACGGTCTACAACAACGGAACTTCGGCCACCGGCTCCGTCTACGGCATCCTTGCCGGCAACGGCAGTACGGTGACC
>JAUVYZ010000082.1 GCA_030602845.1 Phycisphaerae bacterium
TGGCCACGGAGATACCGACGTTGTCAAAGGCCGCGGCGTCGGAGGCGGTCAGCTTGGTTTCGATAATGTTGCAGGGATCGCTGAAATCGTAGATGTAGGCCGAGCCGGAAAGACTGCCGGCGTCGTCATCCCAATACGCCCCCACGATGGCGGTGGAGCCGCTGAGGGCCACGGAGACGCCGAAGAAGTCCTCGGCGGCGGCGTCGGAGGCGGTCAGCTTAGTTTCGATAATGTTGCAGGGATCGCTGAAATCAAAGAGGTACGCCGAGCCGGAATCCGTGCCGGCGTCGTCATTACCACGCGCCCCCACGAGGGCGGTGGCGCCGCTGATGGCCACGGACCAGCCAAAGTAGTCCCCGGCCGCAGCGTCGGAGGCGGTCAGCTTGATTTCGGTAATGTTGCAGGGGTCGCTGAAATCGTACAGGTACGCTGAGCCGGAATCGCCGCCGGCATCGTCATTACCAAGCGCCCCAACGAGGGCGGTGGTGCCGCTGATGGCCACGGAGACGCCGAACTGGTCCCAAGCGGCGGTGTCGGAGGCAGTGAGTTTGATCTCGGTAATGTTGCAGGGATCGCTGAAATCGTACAGGTAGGCCGAGCCGGAATCGCTGCCGGCATCGTCATTACCATACGCCCCCACGATAGCGGTGGAACCGCTGATGGCCACGGATTGGCCGAACTGGTCCACGGCGTCGGCATCAGAGGCGGTCAGCTTGGTTTCGGTAATGCTGCAGGGATCACTGAAATCGTACAGGTAGGCTGAGCCGGACTCGCTGCCGGCATCGTCATCCAGATACGCCCCCACGTGGGCGGTGTTGCCGCTGATGGCCACGGAGTAGCCGAAGTAGTCCCCGGCGGCGGCGTCGGAGGCGGTCAGCTTGGCCAACTGGCTATAGTCGGCCAGGGCGGGCCCGGCGGCGGCCGAGATAACCGCGGCCGAGAATAACATCAGCAAAAATTTCCTGGTTATCTCTTCTCTCTTTTTCATCTTTTGTATCCTCCTTTTAGTTTCGCGGTGCAAAATCCGGCGTGAACTATACTTTACTATAATCCGCAGGCCGTTTCAACCAAAAACGCCTGATAATATTGCATTTTTCAGCCTGTTTTTTATGCTGAAATGCTATTTTTAATGAACTTAGCTGTGGCAATCCTCAAAATCCCGCGAGATGTCCGCCTTAACCAGCGGTCCAGATAAGACTCACCTGGCTTGAACAACAAACAGCGAGCAACTTTTTTACAGATAAAAGCGATTTTTAATAATTTTTTTACATGTCCGTTACCTGTCAAAATTGCCTGTTACAGTGCTTTTAAGTGGTATCGCGGGATAATCGGCTCTGGGTTGTCCGGCACGATGCAAAAAATTTGAAAAAAAGTCTTGACTTTCAGAAACTAATCTGGTTAAATAACACCATCAGCTTGGGGGCTGTGAGAAAACTCATCAGTAGAAGTAATATCTATTTTGCTTTGTAGCTATTTTGTTCTGTATAAAAAGTTTGTGTAGGGACACACGTTGAAAATAAGGTCGATGTAGGGGCAGGTCTACGTGCCTGCTCTGAGGGTAACCACAGAGGGTTGCCCCTACCGAAAATCGGGGCGGGAGAAACTCCCAAGGGCGGGGAAGCTCGAGAAGTAACGGCAGAGAGTCTGCGCGCATAGCAAATGGGCAAATGCATGTGTGTATTGATATAAAGCTTTATCAAATGTTTTTTTGTCTTCGAAGGAAGGTGAAAGATGAGAAAAGTAATTGTCCTGACGGCCCTGGTGCTTTTGCCGGCGCTGAGCGGCCCGGCCAACGCCGAGCTGATGGCAATCTGGGACTTTGGCCAGGACGGACCTCGTTATACCGAGGATCCAGATGCGTGGAATGTTGCTGACAAACCTGAACTGAGCATATCAGGTAGAGATTATGATACTAACGGTAAAGATGGGCTCGCCTACTTCGACGCGGCGGAGTACTGGCATAGTGCGGGCCAGGCCGGTGCGTGGGATAATGCCACAGCTGACTCCCAGTGGGTTATGACGATCAATACAACGGGTTGGCAGGATATGACAATCAGGTGGGATTATAGGTCCGAAAATACCCCAGATGATTTGGGTCCCTCAAGCTTTGATTTCGATTATAGAGTCGGCAGCAGCGGCTATTGGACAGAAATGCTAAATAATCAATCGATGACACGCGATTATAATTGGCATGAATTTAGCTATGAGTTGTTGGCCATATCAGCCATTGAAAACCAGCCCTTTGTTCAGTTTCGTGTGAATGATCTCAACCGTGATGAATCGGGCGGTAACTTTAGGTTCGATAATCTTGAAATGACCGGTGTTCCCGAACCTTGCTCCATTGCTTTGCTTGGCATAGGTGTGTTAATGGCTCTTACCCGGAAAAGGCGGCTTGTTTAGGTGGTTTTGGTGGAGCTCTTGGAATAAGAGTAATTTACGTTCTGGGGCAAATAAATAGAACGGGGGGGATGAAGAAGGGCGAAAGATGAGGATGATAAGAAGGACGAGTTTTTTTAGTTTATTGGTTGCAATAGTGTTTGCACAAAATGCAGGCGCAATACCTGTCGGCGGGGTACTGCACGACAGCTATAGTGGAACGTTCGACACTGGATTCGGTCTTGCCGTAGTCGACTGCGAAGTTTATGCATATACATCGGGCGAATATGTATATACCTACCAGATATCTAATAATTCTACTATAGGGTTTAGCTTTTTCTCCGCAGGGATACCGGAAGGTGGCGATGCGTGGTCACCGAGCGTCGACAGCGACCCGATAAGCGGCTATGTTGACCCGGTTTTCTGGACTGTCGCCGGTTCGCCGGTTCAAAGCGTGGATTATCTATTCGCCGATACGATTGACAACACCGAAACCTCTGCACTTTTGTGGTTCGTCAGCAGCCACACATCCCATCTGGGCGTGGGTACGTTGTTTGGCGGGAATGTATCCACTACGGGAGATTTACTTACGCCGATACCGGAGCCGGCAACGTTTTTATTGCTCGGCACGGCGGGGTTATGGATTCTTACGCGGAAAAGGCGGTCCGCATTAAAAACTGAAAACTAAAAACTGAAAACTAAAAACTGTCGTGAAAGAAGGTGAAAGATGAGGGTGATAAGAAAAATCGGATTTTTTAGTTTATTGGCTGTTGCAACGTTATTTGCACAGGATGCAGCTGCGACGCTCACCAGCTCGCATTACGATGGCAGTACATATTATTACACGCCTGGGGGTCTTCATGGACGTATAGATTTTGCCGTTTATGATACGCAGACCTACCCGGACGAATTCATTGGTGCTGGTGGGTTTCAAGCGCCCGGTTCAGGCCGATACATTTACGTATATCAGATATTCCATAATCCCAGTGTTAATCCGGCACTTTCGTATTTCGCCATATTAGGTATCGAGGGATCTCCGGTAGGTGGTATCGGTTGTCAGGACGACCAGAGCGGGGGTATAGCGTCGAGCGACGAATATTTTACTGCGTCAAAAGGAGTCTGGGAGTTTCAGGACGAACACGGACAAGGCATTTTATTTGCCGGTGAGCATTCATGGTTTTTGGTGTTGAGCAGTGAGACTGACTGGGTTGTAGGCGAATACGAGATAAGAGCTGCCGGCGACTTGCCGGTTCCTATACCTGAGCCTGCTATGATAACACTGCTTGGCATCGGCGGCGTGCTGACGATTTGTGCAAGACGAAGAAAATCCGCTTAGTGATATGGGGCTTGTTTTGCACAATTAAATTTTATAACAGGAGTGGGGGTGGTAATGAGACGCAATAGCTCGATATTCATTAGATGGCGGGCGGTAATATTAGAGACTATATTTATTTTGTGTGTTTTGCTTGAGCCGGCGTATTGTGAAACAGACGGCACTGCGCTTTTGCTTCAGCAAACACCTCCCCAGGGCGGCACAATAACTCCGGATGTAGGGGTCCATCACTTTGACCTGAATACGGATGTTACTTTGACTGCGGTTCCAAGACCGGGCTATCAATTCGTTTATTGGCTGGGTGATGTGAGTGACCCGACCGCAAATAGAACCGTTGTGTATCTGGATGCGCCGAAAATCGTCATTGCGATATTTGAGCGAGCTGAATATAAATTTTTGGATGTGCAGGAGATGACACAGAGTGCACCTGGCGGCGGTTTATTCGCCGGTGCCGCAGACTATGCCCGGCAGGGGTTTGGTGGGGGTGGCGGTAGAAAGCCGGAAAAGCCACGCTGGCCAGAACCGCCTGACGGAGAGCCGGAGCCGGAGCCGGATGACTTTCCGGTGCCGATACCTGAGCCGGCGACGGTTTGCCTGCTGAGCCTCGGCGGATTAATCCTGCTCCGCAGAAGACGCAGAGCATAACAGAGCTGTTTACAAAGATAGTGCAAAAGCAGTAGCGTTTGTACCGAGGGAGTATTTGATAGGGCCTGAAATTGAATTCGTCCCCCCTACCCCCTATAAGGGAAATTGTGTTATCAGGCCAACCGTCCTCACTCGTCCCGTTAGAAATTCCACAAAAGCGTCTCAGTCCCCGAAAGGCCCGATTTGGGTTCCCGCAAAGCGGGGTCCCTCTAACGGGACTCGAATCTATGGCCACAGGTATCCGCAGTAATGAACTCGGATTCAGTTCTTGGGTATTTTCTGCAATTTAATGGGCGGATTGTGTAAATGGAACAATAAGATTCACCGTCCGATTTGTACTTGAGGAAGGGACAGACATTAGGCAGCCTACAACAGGCGGCACAATTAATACATTCGCCTTTGCGTCTTTTAGAAACAGGCAGCACTGAAGTAAAAATTCTTTTTATTTTAGCAGCCCAGGTATTTCTTTTTTTATCAGCCATAATCCGGCATCTCTTAAATAAACACCCTCATCACAGGCCCTATTCGGTCGAGCTACGTTTATTTGGGTCAATCGCAAGAACATTAGAGGCAGCCTTATAGTAAGATGATTCTTTCTTTACCAACCCGCAAATTCGCTGAGCAACCTTTTTAGCTTCTACCAACTTGCCCTCATCAGCCAGCAATTGCATTTGCACCGTAAGGGCAGGAGGATGGTCGGGATTTCGTTCGAGGACGCGTTCGGCGGTCGCTTCAGCCTTTTGAGGATTATTACATTGGAGGGCATAAACTACGAATCCCGCTGAAAAGAAGTCATAGAGCTCCTCAGGTGCGCTTTCCTTCAGTTGTTCCAAAAAGCTGAGCATCGCTTCGTCACCAGCTTTCTCATAGCCCAACTTGAAAAGCAGCAGGCTCGCTACTTTCCGCATTTGCAAGCCTGTTGCTGAGAATTGGCTATCTTCCAATTCCAGCAGGCGCATTACATTAATGAGTGCCTGTTCATTATCTTCATTTGCTGAGGCTTTCTTGTACAACTCAAGGTATTTGGATGTTCCCCGTACTCTCTTGTCAAATGTTTGATATTTTCTCAGACGCTCCTTCATATCCTCCTCGGTCGTCTCTTTGATGGTAACGAAGAGATTCTCACTTTTCCGTGATTTCTTCTCACACAACTTATCGAGTACCTTTTTTACGCAGCCCATTCCGTGCTTTTTGATCAGCCTTTGCGCTTCATGTGTCGCGTAGGCATATCGTGTCATTCTCAGCTGATTCTCATATTCCAACGGTGTTCTTATACAGAAATTCAACCCCATCCAATAACGCAGGTTGATTTGCTTCTCCAATTGCTTGTGTTCGTTTATGTCATAAGCTTTGGCAAATTCTTCTGCGGCTTTGGCACCAAAATACTTTTTCAAAAGCTCTATTGTTATCGCGTTCGCAAAACCGTCACCGAACCATCGCCAGTATGGGTCTTGCGGCCTAACTCGCTTCAGCAAACTCATCTCGACAACTTCGTGAAGCGCAATCCCGATTTTTCCAGAACCGAATACGCTCTTATATAACATCTCAAAAATCTGATTAACCTCTTTTTCAAACGTTGCCTCGAAGCCGAGTGGGAAAGTAACCTCGATATCTTCTGAAGGGCCCGTTTCGCTTCTTCCCTTGAATTCCAGCCGATACTCTGCCATATCAGTAGTCTTGTCGTATGTGAAGTTTGGAAGTTTGCCACCTGCCCGCAGGAAATTTTTTGTCGTTTCTCGCCTGACCAGGTAAAAAGTCGGTTTAGCCATAGGAAAAAAGCTCAGGAATTCTGTCAACATTCTATGCTGCCATTCGGTATCCTCTTCAGTTATTCCAAGAATCTGGTTGATATCGGCGATAATTTGCCCTTTTTCCGCAGCGGTCAGCCTCTTTTCCCCCATTTTAGTGACGAACTGTTTATAGCCCTTTTCAAAGATGGGCAGTTTCGATGCATCACCAAAGATGGAGAAATCATAGAAATCAACATTACTGTCTCTGTCAAAATCGGTGATCTTCCTCAAATCCGTATGACCAATACAGCTTTTGAATCCGGACTGTATCTGCCAGCCTGGATTGGCCGCACGTCCTTGTGATTCGTAGGCGCCGATGTCAAAAGGGGCTTTCCTGCTGGTACAATTGAAATCCAGTTTCACAGCAAAAGCCGGGTCAGCGGCATCGATTAGCCTCGATCCCGGCCCGGGCCAGAAGTCGTTCTTATCGGCTTCGACGAAAGCCTCGGAAATAGTGCCTCCATCGTAAAAGCGAGAGCTGTCAATCGCCGCACCGTTCAAACCACCTGTGATATAGTTTGCGCTGAACGTAGACTCACCAATTCCGGACGCATCGATTGCCGTAGAATCCGGACAATAAACAGCGTTATTACTGAAAGTCATATTGCTTGTGTTAGACCATCGAATGCGAGCACCTCTGGGATGGTTCACGACCGTATTGTTGACTATCGTAACATTGCGCATCTGGGATACCGCGGCATGTGGCGCTGCTGTGATTCCTGTTACAGAACAATCAAAGATGATGTTGTTTCGTACAATCGCATCAGAGACTACCTGTATCCCTTCGCCGGCCCTCCAAATAACGTTTCCCTCTACTATGTTGACCTTGGGTCCGCCGCCATATACGAAGATACCCGGGTACTTGCGGCCGATGTTTGTGTCGTGGATTACGTTGTCCCGGACGATATTACCATACGATCGCACCTTGATTTCAATACCATCGTTTCCACCGCCGCTCGTGCCGCGCAAATGATGAATGTAATTACCTTCAACCAGCGTATTAGTGGTGCGACACGACCCACTATGACAGCCGATATACATACCTTCTCCTTCTGTGGAGCCGGACGTGCTTAAGCCCGTGTGATGAATATGATTCCTGCGAATGACAAAAGCATCACAATCCCCGCTGTTCATTGTTAACGCGTTGTTCCCGGTTTCGAATATCTCGCATTTTTCAAACTTGATGTGATGTCCTTTAATGAACCTGACGCCGGAGCTGCCGCCCTGAAAGCGAAGGCCTCGAATGACTAAGTATGAACAGTCCACAAACTCAATATTGTTATGCCTGTCGATGTTGTCGGCAGGACGGGTGAGTAGCGGTGATTCTCCCTCAGCGGCTCGAATAACAATTGGCTGGGCCGCCGTGCCCTTAGCGGTAATGGCTCGACGAGCATTCTGCGAGTAGATTCCTCCGTGCAATATGAGTTCATCGCCGGGCTTGAGCGAATTTGCGACACGTTCAAATTCTTCCTGAGAATCCACAGTTGCCGGGAAGATTTCAAGGACGGCGCCGCGGCATCTGGATGCACTCAGCAAGCAGACAGAGAATGCGGCAATCATCAAAACCTGCCAAATCAGCAATTGGATGGCCTTGCATCTGAACTTACTGCTTGGAAGGCATTCGCATATGGCACCGATTCGATTAAAGATAATTGAAAGCCAATGACCCATTTCGTTCTCCTGTATCCTTACCATCAATTCTTTTATTATCAACAACCACTCTATCATACATTGTGATGTTGTCAAGCAGGGCAAAACTGTCCCCCCTCCCTCTACTCCCATCGCCAATTCTGCCCCTGGGAGCAATGGGTTCTGAGCATCTCAAATCGGCAATCCTTTCCCATTCCCTACTCTCCCGGTGCACCAAAAAGTGCACCAACGATGTTCTACCAGCCTACTACTCACCTACTACCAGCCTACTATTCCACTGCATAAAGCCATTTTTG
>JAUVYZ010000080.1 GCA_030602845.1 Phycisphaerae bacterium
CAATTCAATCGGTCACTTCAGCGATTTTGACATCGCTACGGGCCATACGGTAAATTGTGTCCAGCCAAGTAACACTGCTAATGCATTATTCAGAGTATTTTCGGGGGACGGAACACAGATTTACGGTGCTTTCAATGCCAACGGTAATATTTGGCTGAATGATGCTGCTGGTATCTTCATCGGTCCCAGCGGGTCCGTCAATGTCAACCAGTTGGTTGCTTCAGGCCTGAACAT
The DNA here is from genome assembly GCA_030602845.1 of Phycisphaerae bacterium. GTDB lineage: Bacteria > Planctomycetota > Phycisphaerae > Sedimentisphaerales > Anaerobacaceae > JAUVYQ01. The sequence goes on from JAUVYZ010000080.1 coordinate 235, forward strand.
ATCGAACTCTGATTTTATAAACGGACAGTACAATTTTGTCGGCGGTCAGGGCTCTGTCGTAAATTGGGGTGATATTTCCGCAAAAAAAGTTTATCTCATTGGTAAACAAGTTGCCAACTCCGGGTCTATAAGCTGTCCTGCCGGATATGTCGTAATGGCAGCGGGAGATAGAGTCTTCCTCGGCGAGCCGGGCAGTAACGTTGTGGTTGAAATAGATGCACCGTCTTTACCCCAGCCGGGTGACCCGGTTGACTCAGGGCCGGGGGTTCTTAATGAAGGCACAGTTGATGTCGCCGGCGGCAAAATAGTCTTGGCCGCTGCGGGAGATATTTACTCGCAGGCAATCTCAAACGTCGGCTTGCTGTCAGCTTCAGTTGAGACTGGTGACGCCGGACAGATAAAACTTACCGCCGCCGATGGAACAGTTATCAATACCGGCACAATCGAGGCCTCCGGCAGCGAAGGCGGACAGATAACAATGGAAGGAACACGCCTCGGACAATTTGGAACAATCCACGCCGACGGTACTGACTCGCACGGCGGCAACGTCGACCTCTTGGCCAGTGATGTAGTTGCTCTTAGCAGCGACAGCTTAACCACCGCAAACGCCGGACTCAACGGCAACGGCGGCGATGTAATTGTCTTTTCGCCTGATACCGCATTGTTCTGGCCGGATGCAAAAATCGAAGCGAAAGGTGGTAACGAATCAGGTGACGGCGGATTTGTCGAAGTCTCCGGTAGGGAACATGTTGAGATTTATGGTTTGGTGGATACAAGTGCACCCCGTGGTGAAGCAGGTACCTTCCTTATTGACCCGACTGATGTCACTCTCTCCAATGCGACCGTTAATATGGATAACAGTCCCACCTGGGATCCCTTCACTCCCGATCAGGACACAGGTACCATCAACGTAGCGAGCATTATAGGATCACTCCAGACCGGCACGTCTGTGTCGGTCGACACTTTTGACGACAACAGCGGAAACGGTACCGGAAGAATTATCGTGAATAGTCCGATTGACGTGGACCTGACGACCCTCGGCGGGGGGAGTGTTGAGGCCCCCACGCTCACTCTGAACGCGCAAGACGACATCGAGATCAACGCCCAGATCGGCGTGACCGCCACCGACAACGCCGCTGATCTACTCAACCTAACCCTGAACGCAACGACCGGCGTCGATATAGATGCTTCTATAAATACAGATGGCGGGAGTTTTACCTCGAGTGGTACTACCTTTGACAATACCGGCGGAATCATCAGTACCAGCGGTGGGGACATCGCTATAAACCATTCGGGCGCTGTCACTCTCGGGGCGCAACTGAATCCGAGCGGCGGAACGATGTCCGGTACCTCAACTTCAATTAGCGTTGCCTCCAACGCCGCCAGCATTCAGGACGCCATTGACATCGCCGCCAACTCTGGCGCGACCATTAACATTTCTGCAGCTACGTACGCTGAGGATGTTTCTGTAAACAAGGACCTCACGCTGAAGGTTCCCAGCGGTATAGTCACGATGACCAAGCTGACCTCCAGCGCCAGCATGACAGGCCTGTGGGGGAACTTCGCGGCAAACGGAATCTCGTCTACAGTCTTCCAGTTCGATGGAGCGGTGACACTGAGGGACAACGTAACGCTCACGTCAAGCAATAACAAGGCCATCGCGTTCAATTCGACAGTTGATGGCGGTCATTCCTTGGCGGTGAATACTGGTGGCCTAACGAGCTTTGGCGGTAACGTCGGCACGGGCGCGCCTCTAACGAGTCTGACGACCAGTGCCGGCGGAACGACCACGCTGGCTGGCGATGTAACAACGACTGGCGATCAGACTTATAACGATGCGGTAACCCTGACGGCCGATGTGGATATCGATACCGACGTGGGTGCAGGTAATATTCTTTTCAGCTCGACCATTGCCACAGGCGGCCACAACCTGGCACTTGATGCAGGTCCTGCTGGCAATATCACTCTGTCAAATGCATTGACTGGTGGCGGAGATGTGACGGTTCGTGATGGTGCGGTTCAGTCTTACCAGGCCATGACGCTGAATTTACTGGACATCCTGGATGCTACCACGAGCGTGACTTTTAACGATGATATCGCTGCGACAGCAACGATTGATGTTGTCAGTGGCGGTACTATAGTTCAGAATGGTAAGATTACCAGCGGTACGAACCTGGATTATGACGCCACTTCGACGATAGGTATTACCGATTCTATTACGGTTACAGGCACGGTTGACATCGATTCGACTGGTGTGACCACGATTGGAGCCAACGGCGATATCGATGCAGGTGGCGCGGTTGCATTTGGCGCAGCCAAGGGTGGCACGCTGACGACCTCCGGTGATATCGATACCTCTAATGATAACGTAACCTTCACCAACGCTGTGACGCTTGGCGGCAACGTGGATATTGATACCGACGTGGGTGCAGGTAATATTCTTTTCAGCTCGACCATTGACGCAGCCGGGCACAACCTGGCACTTGATGCCGGTGCTGCGGGTAATATCACACTGTCGGCTGCTTTGACTAATGGCGGAGATGTGACGGTTCGTGATGGTGACGTTCAGTCTTACCAGGCCATGACGCTGAATTTACTGGACATCCTGGATGCTACCACGAGCGTGACTTTTAACGATGATATCGCTGCGACGACAACGATTGACGTCGTAAGCGGCGGCTCGATAGTTCATATAGGCAGTCCGGGAGCCGGGGACGCTATCAGCGTTCATTCCGGGACTGACGGCATGGGCGATGTCAGTTTCGGGGCTGGTGTAACACTCGATGCTCCGACAATAAGCCTGCGGGCAGGTGACGGATTAAACGGCAACGGTACAACGGCCCAAGTAAACACTACTACCAACACGCCAATAGTAGTCGCTAATTCTGATCTGACAATCAGACAGGATGGGGCGATTGCCAGTACCCCAGATTTTAGTAATAACAGTACCATTGATTTGACATTGCAGTCTGACGATAGCTCGGTAACTTCAACGACGGCGGATAGTTGGCAATCCATAACGGCAACGGCTAAGAACAACATCGAGCTTCAGGGAACTGGGGACATAAAAATTGGTGGCGACTTGACCTCTTATTATGGTGGTGTATCAATAATATCGAATAATGGTACAGTCCGTACAGCAGGTAAAAGCGTCCTTGATAATGTTGCTATAACCGGATACTCAGATGCAGGTACAAACACAGGTGTTGATTTACCTGCAGGTCCCGGCAAGGCCGCAATTATCATTTGGAGTAAGTTACAGGACTTGACGTTAGGCTCAAGTGCTACTTTGGCGGCTAATGGGTTGTATGATGATAGCGTAGCTACCGGGGTTGATGACCGTGGGAGCGTTAACTTCGTATTGGACGGCGACCCTATTGATGTTGCAATTTACTTAGGTAGTTTCAATCACGCGTTAGCAGGAGCTGGAGGTAATGTAATTGTTAATTCTGATGTTTCAATTGCCCCTAATGGCACAATGGTCATTGATGCATATGATACAGTTGAGCCTTTTGGAAGTAATTTTACGGGTTCTGTTCCCTGGAGCAATATGACAAATAGATTAGAGGTAGTCTCACGAATAACACCAGTTTTGGAATTCGCTATAGATAACGGCACACTCCCTCATGCTTTGGAGGCTCGTGGAAATATGGCTCCACCCTGGTTTAGAGGCGAAGCATACGTTTTGCGCGGGCCCCAATTATTAGCAGAAGTTCTTGCGAAGGTAGACCCTGTTCCGCTGGCGTGGCCTATGCTTTTGGAACCAGAAGAGCGCGAAGTGGAAGAGCCCGATACAGAGGCCATACAAACAGTGTTAGATGAAGTGGGTGCAGAGCAGCCATACTTGGCTCGAGCTTACCCACCCTCGCTCAACACTAACATGCGTCTCCAGAAGGCAGCTGAACACCTTCTGAGGTTTAGACCAACTCTGGAAGATGCTGATGGCACTCGGATTGCTGCTTTGCTCCCTGTAGTTCGCGGGATTATCCAGATGCCTGTGCCGGTAGAGGAACAGTTCGATTCATTCCGACAGGAGCTTGCACGTAACGAATTGGCTGGTGAGTGGATAAATGCTCTCACGGCGTGGGTGACTATCCTGAACACTGAGATCGGTTTTCCAGAGCAAATGTCTATGGCAAAGGTTATGCTAATACACGGCGGCAAGATAAGAGAACCTTTTCAGAGACTGTTCGTCCAAAGATATGTAAGGCTGCAGAGCTTTGGTTCGTAACCTGACAGGATTGAGCTGGTTTACCGGGCCGGTACAATAACGCGAAATCCGACGTCGCTGGCCTGTTCGTTGAAGCTTATCGTGTAGTCGGACTCAGACCCCAGGAGTATATACTTCGGTGGGGCCAGACAGGACCCGCCGCAGATTACGGACTGTGTATTATCCTCATCGTCTATACACCATTCCCACACATTGCCAATCAAATCATAAAGGCCCCAAGCATTGGGGCTATTCGTGTGTTTGATTGGCAGCCAGGATGAGCCTGCGCCATAAGTGGCTTCTTCATGCACGGTGTTTGCGTCACTTAGCGGGCTTTGGTAAGGCTCGAAATCTTTGGGTTTCACAGCACCCACTGGCAGAGGTGGTATATCAAGGGTCCCTATTTTGGAATTATACTCATCCCTTCCGCCTCGCCAGGGTTCTCCTCTTACGTGAGCGTAGTAAGGAATTTGTGCGAGATCGTCTCTGTTTCCCCAGGGGTATATATTATTTGTACCTGCCTTGCAAGCATACTTGTGCTGTGAAGCTCTGGGTAACTGTGCACCAAGCCAGTTTTCAGCGTAAGATTGTGCTCCATAGTAAGTCACGTACGTCACAGGAACATCATCGCTTCCCCGAGTTACTTTAAAACTTGCACCATCCCATTTTATGGCGCAGGATGGGTTGTCACTACTGGTACAAAGTATAAGGTCTCTGCCGGTGCTCTTAAACCATGACCATGCATCCTCATTTCCTGCGAAACTTGTTGCCCCGGTTTTTTCCAGGAACATCTGATATTGGGCATTGGTTATTTCTTGTATGGCCATATAAAACGGTTCAAGATTGGCAGGAGGGTCGGCCGGGATGAATTTTAATATCACGCTTTCGTCCGTTGTCGACCTAACGTACTCGGGCCAGCCTACGTTTTTGGTGTCATTGACATCGATTGTGTAAAAGAAATCGAGCCATTCTTTCTGTTTTTTATTGATCCCCTCTCTTACTTCCTGCCAGCCGGTGAGGAGCCTGACCGGTTTTTTATTGATGGCATCGACAGGCTCAAAAAGATTCGGATCCAAAAATTTAGCACCAAAGACCAATTGTCCGTCTTTCAAGAGTTCCAGCCGCTCGCAGACCCGAGGTTTTAGCCTATTCTCGATATTTAGGAGATTGTTCCAATAATCCTTGGACTTATAAATCTCCTCTTTGTGTTTTTCGATAGCGTCCAATGAAAGCATCTTCTTGATTTTCGGTTCGATCTTGTTAAAGTCGAGCACAAGGCTCTCGAGCTTGGCCAAATACTCCCCAGTTGGCTCGCGGTCAAGTTCGTTGCTGATAGCACTTTTTATCTTGTCGATTTTCTTATCCCAAGTATAGTTCATACTCATACGTGGGTCGTTATCTAACTTGCGATAGTCTTTAACGTCTTGCAGCCAATTTTCAAAGTCGCTCTTTGTCAAAGTAGCTTTCTCATAGAGCGGGCTTTCATCAGCGAATATATCTGGGCGGAATTTCGTCGGCCAGTTCGGGTCAGTTACAAATACCGCAAGGTCCCTGGCAAGGGTTTCGAGATCGTTGATATCATTTAGATTATCTCCAGTTGGCCGGAGGGCTTCAAATGCGACGAGTATTTTATCCTGGGAGCTGTTTTTTGTAATCGTAGTTTTATCTCGCCCGATATTTGCTCTCCTAAATACTATCTCATGTTCAAGACCAGTGTCGACGAGGATTTTCAGGAGCAAATCCCCACGTGTTTGGTTTTGACGTTTGATTGTTTCAAATTCGGCTTTTAGTCTATCCTGGATTTCCTTATCCTTTTCCCACTCCTTGGCTTCGCTCGGCCATCGGGATCGGGGGTCGGAAAGCTCGCCGAGCCTTACCCAGGCGGCATACGCCGCCTCGGTTTGCACAGCGGTGTCAGCTATCTTTACAAGTTCCTGTTTATCTCCAGACTGCTCTACCTCTATAAGTTTTTCGACCCTTGCCGTCAGCTTGGCAAGCGCGTCGCTGATTCCCGGCTCTTTAAGGATGTTAGCGTCTTTCCATTCATTCCACAATGAGCGAATGGTCTCACCTTCTTGTGGCAGTCCGTCATCAAGAAGATAGCAAGCCCCAAGTCTGGCCTCGATTTCGTTAAACGCTGTTATAAGTTGATATAGCTGCTTGCGCCTGTTCTTGTTAATTCCCAAGCGGCTTCTCCATTTTTCGAATCCCGGTGAGTTTACATCAGGAAACTCATCCAGTTGGGACATCGACCGAACAATCTCCGAAAATGTTTGCTCTATTTCGGCGTTATAAATATTCCTGATTTCGTTGTTCCAGGTTTTCGTCTCCAACGCCACGTCAGCTTCCCAGAGTAATTCTTTTTCCAGGTGTTGAAGTCTTCTCTTTGTTGTGTCTAATTTCTCTTCTAAATCCACGAAAATGCTGAGTTTAAGCTTCTGTTTCCAATCAGGTAACAAGTGTCTGTGTTTTGCCAGTTCGATATCCCGTCGCCTGCGCCATTCCGAATTAATTGGTTCGAAGGTTGTAATGTGATAATCTTCTTTTTCTTTATTCTCGAACCAATCTATTGGATCTTTGACGTATTTGGCAAGTGTAACATTAATCCCATCGTCCCCATGGACCAGTTTTACAAATTTCTGTTCAAGTAAACGCACTTGCGCTTGGATTTGAGCCTTATTTTTTTCGATACCGGGAATGTCAAACACGTCATTGACGTCTTTGTTAAAAGCTTTCAATTTTTCGCTAAGCTTCTCAGCACTATTAGTATCATATTGGCGGATTAATTGGATGTCTTCTGCGCTGTCAAGAGCCCTTTTGTCCCACTCTTTGCGCTCACCTCTTGGGTTTTCTCCCAGTTTGTGGTAACCTCCGGCTGTTTGAAACCACTCTTGGAAAACCTTCTTGGAGGGTACCTCATTAACAAATTTCTGGACATCGCCCAACAGTTCTCCGCAAGCTTGCGGCCACTTATCTTTATAGCCGTCAATGTCTTCTTGTATCGAGCTGATCTCATCTATGTTATGGTTCTTGTTTACATCAAGAATTTGATCTACATGTTCGGCAATCTTTTTACTTGGTGGCTTCACCGACTTGACCAAATAATCGAGATATGCGGCAGCAGGCTTCTGCCACTCGCGTTCTTCGAACCCTTTTGCGGCATCGTATACGTTTACCAGCAGAGGCCATGCCTTGTATGAGTTTGGGTCCCGGACCGGGTTGGGGTTGAAGAAGCTCTTGATATCTTCAATTGCTTTAATAGCTCCATCGATAGCTGCAATAGCTTCACGCGCTTTTTTTGGTTCGTTCACATCAACAACAAGCTCCAGGTCGTCCTTCATGTCCCGAACATCTTTCCCTACTGGTTTCACCTCATCGGGGTACGACGCTACGTCGATTTTTACCAATATTTCTTTCAGGTCTGTATCTTTGCGCCACTGGTCCGCTCTTTTATTGCCTTTGATTTTGAGATACTCAACCCAATCCACATAGTCATTGCATAACTTTGGCCAGCCTGTTTTTAATCTCGGTGGTATCTCTACGGGAAGGGCGGGCCTAATGAATCGCCAAAGTATAGGCAAAATAACGGCACAGGCGACGACTATAAGTCCTGCTGCGACGAGCCAGCGGGATGAGAGAACAGGTTTTGTTTTTTTTAATTGAGCCAGCTCCTCGATGAGGGCCTCAATAGTCATCGTACCTGGCTTCAGGTGGGCGTTTAACAACCGATTGCAGAGGTTTCTCCAATCGTTTGCCTGTCTTCCCAGTGTGGCCC
>JAUVYZ010000128.1 GCA_030602845.1 Phycisphaerae bacterium
GTCATAATCAGCGCCCCCATAAGTGTACCGAGGATGGAGCCTTCCCCGCCGCCCAGGCTGCCGCCGCCGGTAACCACCGCCGCGATTACATTCAGCTCCAGCCCGACCGCCCCCGTAGGGTCACCCGCCCTCAAATACGAAAATTGCATCAGTCCCGCCAGCCCGGCAAAAGCGCCGCAGAGCATGTAGACTATGACCTTGACGCGATCGACAGCGACGCCGCAAAGACGGGCGGTTTGCTCGTTCGAGCCAATGGCAAAGGTATGCCGACCCAGGCGGGTGTAGCGCAATAAAGCTGCCATCGCTATCGCCAGAATCAACCACACCCATACCCCGGCAGGCAGCAGCATCCAGCTTCGCTCTTTCGGCAGCGAGGCCAGCAGCTCCTCCAGCCATCTCAAACGCTCCGGGTCAACATCAATTTTCTGCTCGCGTGCGATACCTTTGGCCGCCCCACGAACCACTAACATCATACCTAAGGTAACAATAAACGGCACCACACGCAGCCACGTTATCAGCAGCCCGCTGAGCAGCCCGAACAGCGCTGCCGCTGCCACGCCCCCCAATGCCGCCGTCAACGGCCCGGCGCCGGCATATTGCAGCAGCCATGCTATGACCACGCTGCTTAGCGCCACGATCGAGCCGACAGACAGGTCAATACCGCCTGAGATAATCACCAGGGTCATACAAAGCGCCGCCATCCCCACAATCGTGGTGTGAAGGGTAATCATCTCGAGGTTCCGGCGACCCAGGAAACGCAGCGAGGCGTCGTAACCATCCCACCAGGGGCTGGTTAGTCTTCGGTCCTGTTGACGCTCGTCCGGCGGCACGCCCGCCTCCTTTAGCTCTGTTAATATCTCTCGATTCGACAGGTAGGTCGTTACCGCTTCCTGCACACCGATTGCCACCACGAAAAAGAAAAAAATCGCGACCAAAGCCACCATCAGCTTGACACTGGTCTGACTGAGCAGTCCGCGAAAGCTCGGTCCGGCAGTTTGTCTGCCTAAACTGACGGATTGGTTTCTCGGCTTAGTCATCCTGCCACCTCCGCCCCGTTGGAAATCTCCCCTTTTGATAGATGCTCCCCGGTTGTAGAATTTCTAACGGGGTCCGCCCCCGTCGCGTCCAACATTAGCTTATGTTCGTCAATTTCATCGATACGGCGTGTGGGGCCCAGGCGGCCGCGGCGCATCACCGCCACTCGGTCGCAGATGCCCATCAGCTCCGGCAGATAACTGCTTACCATCAGCACCGCCTTGGGCTCTCGCCCCTCAGTCGGCGAGCCCGTCGCCAATGCGTCGATCAGCTTATAAATCATCGCTTTGGCTGCTACATCAATACCCCGCGTCGGCTCATCCAGCAGCAGCACATCGACATCGTGCTGCAGCAATCGGGCCAGCGCGACCTTCTGTTGGTTGCCGCCCGATAGAGACGACAGGGTTTGACGGGGGCCCTGGCATCGGATACCCAACTGTTTTATCCAGCGTCGGGTGGCTCTATTCTGTCGGCTCGGAAGCACCAACCCAAGCGGGCCGAAGCCTTTCAGCCTGGAAAGCGTTACGTTGTCCGCCACGCTCAGCGAAAGCGCCAGTCCCTCTTTCGTACGGTCCTCGCTGAGAAAACCGGCCCCCTGCATCCACCGTCTCACCGGCGAAGCCGGCCCCGTGTAAATGCCTAATCGAATCTGCCCCCGCCGCACCGGCTCCAGCCCGAACAAACTTCGCAGCAGTTCCGTTCGCCCCGCCCCCACAAGCCCGGCGATGCCTAACACCTCCCCGCGACGCAGCTTCAAACTCGCCGACTCAGGTTTCTCCAGGCCGGCCAAATCTTCAATCTCCAAAATGACCTCTCCTGCCTGACGCTCGGAGCGCGGGTAAAGCTCCTCAACCTGCCGACCCACCATCAGCGCTATTATCTCATCGGTGGTGATGGCAGCCACAGCGCTGCTGCCGACCACCTTTCCGTCGCGGAGAACCGTTACCTTATCTGCGATGCGCTTGACTTCTTCAATAAAGTGCGAAATGTAAACAATGGCTTTGTCCTGCCGTTTGAGTCGTCTAATAAGCTCGAACAGCCGCTCAACGTCCTGCTGTGTCAAACTGCTGGTTGGCTCGTCCAGCACCAGCACACGGCAGCCGATGGCCAAAGCCCGCGCAATCTCTACTAACTGCTGCGAACCTACCGACAATTTGCTGACCTGCACATCCGGGGTCAGTTCCGGATTATCAAATTCCTTTAGTGCCTCGATTGCCCGCCGGCGCACCTCTTTCCAGTGCACCACGCCTAACGTCGCCGGTTCCATACCTAACATAATGTTTTCTTGCACGCTGAGATGCGGCGCCAGCGAAAACTCCTGATATATCATTGCCACCCCCCCGCGTCGGGCCTCGAGCGGATTGCTCGGCCGATACGGCACACCGTCCAGCCACATCTGGCCTGCGTCTTCCTTGACCGCCCCCGAAAGCACTTTCATCAGCGTGCTCTTACCGGCACCGTTCTCCCCCACCAGCGCCAGCACTTCTCCCGGCGAAACCTCGATGCCCACATCGTCCAGCGCCACCGTCGCTCCAAAGCGTTTACATACCCCGTGCATCTTCAACCGGGGTGCTTTGTCGGTCGAATCTATTCTTCCTTGAGCCATTTCTTGTAATTGGGCTCCAGCAGATTCCTGATCTCCGGGTCGTTCATATTCTCCGGGGTCGCCACTCTCGAACCGGTATCAATACGCTTTTCCACTTTCTCGCCCTGCAGGTGCTTGACCATCGTTTTCACACCCAGATAGCCCATATTAATCGGGTCCTGCAGGACCAGTCCGTGAATTTCACCTGTCTCCAGCCCCTTCACCAGCCGCTCGGAGCTATCGAAGCCGACATACTTGACCTTGCCCGCCAGACCGCTGTCCTGAAGCGCAAGCAGCATCCCGAACGTCGTTGACTCGTTCGGACAGAAGATACCATCAATCGTCAATCCACCGTCGGCCGTACGCAGCGGTGCCAAAAGGTTCTCGCTCGCCCGGCGGGCGCTTTCTGTGGTTGCTCTGCCGTACTGGTTCGCACTGACCACCTCGATTTGCGGGTATTTTTCTTTTAACACGTCCAGGAACCCCTGTTCCCGCTTCATCGTGCTGGCTGAACCTTCCTGGTACCGCAGCATAATCACCTTGCCTTTTCCGTTCAGAATTTTGGCCAGATGTTCGCCGCCCTTTCTGCCGCCGATATAGTTGTCCGTAGCCACAAAGCTGACGTAATCTTCGCCCTTGAGCCCGCTGTCGATTATCACCACGGGGATTCCGTTATTTACGGCGTCTCTGACCGGTCTCTGCAGTGCCGTATCGTCCAATGGTGCCAGCACTATTCCTGATACGCCGCGGGTGATGAAATTCTCCACCACTTTGATTTGCGACTCCCGGTCATCCTCCTTGAGCGGCCCTATCCATTTGATTTCCACGCCCAACTCCTGAAACTCCTGCTTGGCCTTGACCGCCCCGGCATGAATCGACTTCCAGAAAATGTGTGTTGTGCCCTTGGGAATCACGGCAATACGATACTTATCCCTACTTTTTCCTCTCCGCTCACAACCGGTCGCAATAAAAACAGCAGCTATAGCGACAAGTACAACTACTCCTAAGGCCTTTTTCATAATTCTCACTCCCTGAATCTTCGTTTTGACAGCTCCCGTGGCTTTGCCGGGTTCGCCGAATGCGAACTGCCCGGTGCCGTTTTCGGAAACCGTGGTTCTATGATAAATAGGCAATAATCAATAGTCAATAAAGTATATCTGCCCTATTGTGGATTACAAGTGTGCAGTTCTCAAAATTAATCAGGAAAAGGGTCAGCCCCGTTAGAGGGACCCCGCCTTGCGGGAACCCAGATTCTTATAGCAAATAATATTTTGCAAAAAGGAAAAATTTCTAACGGGGCCTGTTGACAAAGGATTCTGTTTGGCTTAGTATGCTTCGGCAGTGATTTTTTGATAAAATTCTGCTGCCGGGAAGGGCAAGTGTGAAAGTTTTAGTTTGTATTCCTGCTCGTTATGCTTCCACCAGGTTCGCCGGTAAAGTTCTCGCCAAAGATACGGGCAAATTCCTAATCCAGCACACCTATGAGCGGGCCTGCCTGGCCAGGCTGCCTGACAAGGTAATAATAGCAGCCGACGATGAGATGGTTATTGCCGCTGCTAATTCGTTCGGAGCCGAATGTATCCTGACCTCAGTCGAGAACAAAAGTGGCACCGACCGCATCGCTGAAGCTGTTGCCGATATTGACGTCGAGATTGTGGTGAACCTGCAGGCCGATGAGCCGGAGATTGACCCGGAAAATATTGATTATCTGGCCGAGCTCTTAATAAAAACTCAAAACTCAAAACTCAAAACTCAAAACTATGGAATGGCTACGCTCGCTGCCGATTTCCAAAACGCAGAGCAGATTGCCGACCCTAATATCGTAAAGGTCATTACCGATTGTAACAACAAGGCAATCTACTTCTCGCGCGCACCCATTCCATACAACAGAGAAAAATCCGGCGTAGGCAAAGTGCAGCAGTATTTGCGGCATATCGGAATTTACGCCTATCGCAGGGAATTTTTGCTGAAAATTACCGCTTTGCCGCAAACGCCGCTGGAGAAAATCGAAAAGCTTGAGCAGTTGCGGGCAATTGAAAACGGCTTTGACATTCTGGTCGGCAAAGTCGAACACACCTGCGATGGAATAGACACCCCGCAGCAGTACGCCGAATTTGTTGCCCGGTATTCAAAAAAGAGTAAAGCGTGAAGTCAGACGAAGTTGAACTACGTTTTGAACATTTGATATTTGAATTTCGAATTTGTTTCGGATTTCGATATTCGAAATTCGAATTTACTTTTAACAAAAGGTGATTTATGTCGAAGGATAAGAATTTATTGGCTTCTGTTAGTGATACTTCAACCGAGAGTGAATTTTTCTCGCCGATACCCGAAGGTTATAAAAAGGGTAAATCTCGATATGTTTTTGTAATGGGAACCGTGATGAGCGGCCTGGGCAAGGGGATATTTTCATCGTGCCTGGCTTTGCTTTGTCAGGACAAGGGGCTGAAAGTTGCTCCGATTAAGCTCGAAGGCTATTTGAATATAGATTCCGGGACGCTGAATCCGTTTCGCCACGGTGAGGTGTTTGTGCTCGATGACGGTATGGAATGTGATATGGATTTGGGCACCTATGAGAGGATGCTCGACCAGGATTTGAGCAGGGCAAATTTTGCCACAAGCGGCCAGATATTCAGCTCGATTTTGCACAAGGAAAGACACGGCGACTATCTCGGCAGAGATGTCCAGATGATTCCTCACGTTACCGGCGAGGTCAAACTAACGCTTCGCCGGTTGGCAATGGAAGCCGATGCTGATATGGTATTTGTCGAGATTGGCGGCACGGTCGGCGACCTGGAAAATGCCTATTTTATCGAGGCGATGCGAGAGCTGGCTTACGAAGAAGGCCCGAATAGCTGCTGCTTCGTGGCCCTGACCTATATATTGGAGCCGAAAACCCTCGGCGAGCAGAAATCAAAGGCCGCCCAGTTAGGTATTAAGCAGCTTATGCAGTGCGGCATTCAGCCCGATATCATCGCATGCAGGGCGGCCAACCCTGTTAGCGAAAAAGTCCGGCAAAAAATAAGCGTGTACAGTAATGTCCCCTTCGAAAGGGTCTTCAGTATGCCCGATTCCGCCAGTATCTATATGATACCGGCTATGCTCAGAGACAGCGGCCTTGATTTTAAAGTCCTCAAGCTGCTCAAAATCGAGGACAGAACCAATTTACGCCACGAACGCAAGGCCTGGGCGCAGTGGTGCGACTTCACCGACAAAATCGGCGCTGCTGATTACAAAATAACCATCGGTGTTACCGGCAAATACACTTCCGTTCGTGACAGCTATGCTTCGATAATCAACGCTATCGAACACGCCGGCATCGCCCTGGCTTGTGATATTAAAATAAAATGGATTGAAACAATTGGGATTACTGATGAAAACGTAGCCGAGCATCTGGCTGACGTTGACGGTATTATTGTCCCCGGCGGCTTCGGCACCCGCGGTGCGGAAGGAAAAATAGCCTGCGCAAAATATGCCAGAGAGAATAATTTGCCTTATCTGGGACTATGTTTTGGCTTTCAAATGGCTGTTATAGAGTTTGCTCGCAATGTTTGCGGACTGACAGAAGCCAA
>JAUVYZ010000122.1 GCA_030602845.1 Phycisphaerae bacterium
ATGTTCTTTTTCTCCTATTCACGTTCCCCTTTGTTTTAGCCGAACTTCACCGCATCCCTAAGGCCCCACGATTTTGTGGACCTCGCCGCTCGGCTTGTAGCCGATGCGAATGGCCCTCGTCCAAAGTTCGGTACCGCCGGCCAGCCTGACCGGCTCCGTGTAAAGCAGCCAGCGACCACTACTCCCAAGTCGATACCCGATCGACGCCCCTTCCGTGGCGCACGTAATTCGCACAGTTACTTCGCTGTCTGAGGCAGTGGTCGTCTCGATGGCAGGCGCAGCCGTAACAGGCTGCTTTCGCCCGGGCCACATCCGCTCGATAAGCTCATCTTCCGGGATGCCGCCAAGATCGCCCGTCTTTTTTATCCACCCATCCAGAACACCCCGCATCCGCTCGATCACCTCTCGATGTGCGGGCGACTCGGCCAGGTTGTTTATCTCGTGCGGGTCGCTAACAACGTCATAAAGCTCCTCGGACGGTTTGGTCTCTCGGAAGAATAGTCTCTGCGGCCCCGTAAGTTTGCCCTCGGCGTTGAGCCTGCGCCACTCCTTCATAATCGGCATCTTGTCGCGGTAAGGAATGGGCTGGGCGTAAGGCTTTTCCGGCATGAAATTGCGAATGTATTTATACCGCCTGTCACGAACGCATCGAATATGATCGTCGCTCTTTGCGTCCATACGTTCTCGCCCGGCAAAAATGTACTTTCTCGTCTTACCCTTCTGCTCACCCAGAAAAGCTCTGCCCTGCATATACGCCGGAATTGCCGCGCCGGCGATGCTCAGAACCGTAGGGGCAAAGTCCACACAACTGACTAAGTCCTCACAGACCTCGCCGCCTTTGATCCGGCCCGGCCAGCGAATAATCAGCGGCACGTGGATCCCCGAATCGTAAACCCAGCGCTTGTGCCGCGGCAGTCCCCGGCCATGGTCGCCCCAGAAAAACACCACCGTCTTCTCAGCCAGTCCGTCGTCCTCGAGCTGCCGAAGAATCTCCCCCGCCTGCTGGTCCATTTTGGTCACATTGTCGTAATACCGCGCGAGGTTCTCCCGAACCACCGGCGTATCGGGCCAATACAGAGGCAGCACCGCCTTGCCCGGATCGTGAATTAGCTTCTCACCCTTCTTGGGCCAGCTTCGGCTCTCGTGCGAGACTGTCAGATTGATGACGCTGAAAAATGCCGAGCCTTCAGGCCGGTTGCGCCAGTGGGCCCTCTTACTGCTCTCGTCCCACGCAGTGAACGGCGGAGCAAACTGGTAGTCGGTCTTTGAATTATTTGTGCAATAGTAACCCGATGCGCGAAGATACTCCGTAAAGCACTTGACCTGCGGTGGAGGAACAGCCTCGTAGCCCTTCAATGATGTTCGCATGTGCATGGTCCCGATCGTACTCGGGTACATCCCCGTGATAACCGAAGACCGCGTCGGGGCACAAACGGGATATACAACAAAAGCGTTGCTGTAACGCCTCCCCTGCCGTGCCAGTTGGTCGAGATTGGGCGTATCGGCATAATCATCGCCGTAACACCCCAAATCGCAACTGGTATCCTCACAACTGATCCAGAGGATATTCAGCCGTCGTCCCCGATTCTTCCCGGCCCCGCCCGAAATTAGTCCAGAGGCGTTCACGCAGCCCTGCATTGCCGCCGCCACCGCACCCATACCCAGCGTTTTCAAAAAATCACGACGACTTTTTCCGAATGTCCTCATATATGTTTCCTCCTGCTTTCGTTTCCTGTTATCATCCGGCCAAACCAAGTTTACCGGTTTATGATTTTTTCCTTTCTGAAGCCCTTCCTGGTGGTCGAGTGTTTGCCTTCAATTCGCGGTCAAAGTCCTCCATTATATCCGTCAAACGCTTAACGATTTCAGGATGCTCATCCGCCACATTGTGTTTTTCGCTGATATCGGTTTTCAGGTCGTACAGCTCGGTTTTCTTCCTGCGGCACAGTTTCCAACTGCCGCTGCGGACGGCTTCGAGTTTGTTGCCTCTGTAGTAGAAAAACGCTTTATGCGGCGACTTTGCCCCCGGCTTGCCGGACATCAAGGGCCAGATGTCCCTGCCGTCAATCACACGGTCGGAAGCCAATCTGGCCCCGGCCAATCGAGCAAGTGTCGGCAGAAAATCAATAGTCGAACACACCTCACGGCAAAACGCCCCAGCCGGAATCTTGCCCGGCCAGCGTGCAATACATGGCTCCCGCATGCCACCCTCGTACGTTGAGAATTTACCATCACGTAGCGGCAAAGCCGACCCACCATTCTTGCGCTTACTCAACCACGGGCCGTTATCTGAGGTAAAAAACACCAATGTCTTTTCATCAATGTTCAGCTCTTTCAACGTCTTGAGAATCTCGCCCACGCTCCAGTCAATCTCCTCTATCACGTCGCCATACAAGCCACGTTTGCTTTTCCCCTTAAATTTTTCCGACACGAACAGCGGGACGTGCGGCATCGTGTGCGGCAGATAAAGCAAGAAGGGTCGGTCTTTATTTTCGGCGATGAACTTTATGGACTCCTTGGTGTATCGCAGGGTCAGAGTTGCCTGGTTGGCCGGGTGCTCAATGATATCTTCATTTCGCATAAGCGGAGGCCCGCTCTTGTCGCCGCGCTTGATTCGCATGTCATTGCTGTAAGGGATGCCGTAGTAGGAATCGAATCCCTGTCGCATCGGTAGGAACTGCGGCAGATGACCCAGGTGCCATTTGCCGACGCAGGCGGTGGCATAACCTTGAGTTTTTAGAATGTCAGCAATAGTGATTTCATCAGGATTTAAGCCTATGTTGTCCCTTGGAAATAACACTTTTGTGATGCTTACGCGTGGCGGATAGCAGCCGGTCAGCAAGGCCGCCCGCGACGGCGAACAAACAGCGGAAGCCACATAGAAGTCCGTGAACTTCATACCCTCGGCCGCCATACGGTCAAGATTTGGCGTTCTAATCAGTGGCGAGCCGAAACAGCCAATGTCCTGATAGCCCTGGTCGTCAGTGAAGATGATTATGAAATTCGGTTTGTCCATAGATGCCTTGGGCGGGATTTGCTGAGTTCCGCTCGCACATCCCGGCACGGCCAGCGATGCCGCACCAAGACCCACGGTTTTCAGAAAATCACGGCGAGTGTAACCAACTGTTTTCATGCCTGTCTCTCCTACTTTTAGTTTACTTTTCTCATACTGTCTGGAACCTCAAGCCCAACATCCCTCCGCCATGCTGTTAGACGCTCTTGCAGTTCGGCGGTTTTTCCGGGCAGCTTCTCGGTCAGGTTGTTTTTCTCCGAGATATCGTCGGCGAGGTTATAAAGTTCGACCTCCCCCTTATCGAAGTACTCAATAAGCTTCCAGTTGTCCTGCCGTATCGCCCCCGACGACCGCCCGCCGAGAAAATGCGGTTTTTTGAGAGGATAGTGCCAGTACAGCATGTCACGCCGAGGTTTGGCCTTGGGGTTCTTCAGCAGCGGCACGATGGAAACGCCGTCAAGGTCCTGGCGCGCGTCCGCCCTCTGCCCCGCGAACTGCAGAAACGTCGGGTAGAAATCAACATTGCTGGTCGGCGTGTTGCACACACTGCCCGCTTTCACCACCCCCGGCCGGCGAATGATTAACGGCTCGCGGATGCCGCCCTCGTAAAGCGTGGACTTGCCCGCTCGAAGCGGAGCGTTAGAAGTTACACGGCTCTCACCGCCGTTGTCGCTTGTAAAGATTAGGACCGTCTTTGACGCCAGCCCAAGTTCGTCGAGTTTCTGCATAATCATCCCCACACCTTCATCGATGCTTTCGAGCTGCGCAGCGAGGTGTGGGTTATTTCGCCGGGCACTGTTCCCTCTGCCGGCGCCGGGCTTTTTTTCATACCTGGCGACCAGCTCGGCCTTGCCCTGCAGTCTGGTATGGACGGCATAATGGCTCAGGTACAGAAAGAACGGCCCATCCTTGTGCCGCTCGATGAACTCCACCGCTTCGAGGTTGCACCGGTCAACTAAATACTCCCGGCCGGGCAGACGTTTCTTGATTTGCTTGTTGAAGTGATAAGGATGGAAATAGCTCCCCCCGCCGATGCCGCGGTTTTCCGACATAATCGTTTCGTCGAAGCCGTGCACGTTGGGCCCGAATTCCTTCACGCCGTGGTTGGCATAACCGGTAAGGTGCCACTTGCCGATGATACCCGTGGCGTAGCCGGCTCGCTTGAGCATCTCGGCGATGGTGATATGCTCGGTCGAAAGGTGGTTCGTGGCGTTTGGACGAAGGTAGTCGGTTATCCCCACTCTTGCCGGATATTGTCCCGTCATCAGCGCCGCCCGGTAAGGTGAGCAAACCGGCGCCGCTGCGTAAGCGTCGGTGAACTTCATACCCTCGCTCGTTAACTTGTCGAGATTCGGCGTCTCATTAAACTTATTGCCATAGCATCCCAGCTCAGCCCACCCTAAGTCATCGGCCAGGATGAAAATAATGTTCGGCTTGCTCTTTTTTGCTCTGCGCGAAATTCGCTCAGATGTGCTCGCGCAGCCCTGCATTGCCAGCGTCGCCGCACCCAGTCCCATCACTTTCAAAAAATCACGACGCGTGTTACGCAGTTTACCCATGTTTATTTACTCCTGTTTTTATTCCTGTTTTCGTTTCGCTTATGTTGGCATCAGTTATTCGCAATTGAAGAACCTTTCGCGTCCCGTCGGTAATCCTGGCTTGCTCACTCATCCGAATCGGCCAGACCCAGATTATCTTTTCACTATCGGAAATGATAAGCACCTTCCGCCGTATCTCTTGTGGCACTCGTGCAGCGGTCAGGAATTTGCCCACCTTTTTTTCTCCCGCCGAACCCAGAGGCCAAAAGCGCTCCCCGCCTTCACGAAAACGAACCAATATCGGTAGCTTCACCTTATCAAAATCAAACCATTCAACAAATTGGTTTTTCCCCGCCTTGAACTTTTCAACATCACATTCTTTGCCCTCAAGAACAGATGCCTCTATCAAATAATTCTCAAAACCCGTTTGTCCCGGAACCTTCAATTCGATACTATCGCTTGTTTGCCTTTTGGGCTGCTGACCTTTTTGCCGGCTAAAAATTACTTTTCCGTATTCAAAGCCAACCACAAACCCATCCGGCAATTCTATTTTTTTGTTACTGACTTTTTGCTCTGCTAATTGCAATATTCTTTCGTAGTGTCGTTGTGTCAGGTCTCTCTCACCGCTGCCGATGGCACGCAAACTTCGTCGAACCAGTTCAACCTTTACCGGCTCCGGCTCCGGCAAAAACCTCTTCAAATTCAGTGCGACTCTTTCACCGCCGAAATCAGCCAGCTCCGGCCACATTTTCTCTGCACGGCCGCAAACCAACCTGTAAAACTTCCACGCCGAATCAGCCAGCTCGGATAATTGCTCCACGATGCAGCCGCAGCTGGCTTTTTGTAATGCCGGAAGCAGCCGATGACGAATAAAGTTTCGCCTGTAGGTACAATCAGCATTTGTATGGTCCTCACGCCATTTTAGATTTCGCTCTTCTAAATATTTGAGAATCTCATCTCGCCTGACGCACAGCAGCGGCCTTACAAAGCGAATATCGTCGGCGAAGGTTCGCACCGGCCAGATACCTCCAAGCCCCCGAAAGCCCGTCCCGCGAAGCAGTCGATGCACAACCGTCTCGGCATTGTCGTTTTTTTGATGTGCCGTCGCTATACGGCTGCAGTTGTTGGCCTTTGCAATTTCAAGCAGACTCTCAATCCGCAGCTCCCGCGCAGCCGTCTCAATTGATAGTTTATTTCTACGCGCATACCCTCGCACGTCCAGCTGCTTTGTTGTTATGGCTAACTTTAGTTCGGCTGCCTGTGACGTAACAAAAGCTTCATCCAGCTCGGCATCAGTCCCTCTTAGCTGATGATTTATATGGGCACAAACAGTATCAGCACTTAAAACCTTCTCACTCTTCAGCGCCCCCATTGCATACATAAGCGCGGTCGAATCGGCCCCGCCGGAAACAGCTAACAAAATTCTATCCGCCGAATCAAAAAGTCCATTCGCCTTGATAAAACCGGCTATCTTGCTCTCAAATTCCAGCAGCATTTTTTATACATAAAAAAACGGGCCTGACTCGTACCGAGGCCAGGCCCGAAATTCCATCGTAAAAAACTCTACCTCGAACTTTTGTCAATGTCACTCGCTGCTTCTGTCGCTTTGGGTCAGCTCCTTGATACGTTTTTCTATAAATTCTTTACGCTTCTGAGGCAGCCCGCCTTTTTTGAGAACCTCCTGATAATTCTCCAGCGCATCTGCTCTGCGAATAGCCAGTCGTTTATCCCAGATATACGCGGCCTTAAACCTCGCAGGATATATCGTATCAGGGTCCCACTGATAGGTCCGTTCGTAGT